>JAUXRT010000005.1 GCA_030681635.1 Reyranella sp. | reverse complement strand
GCTTTTTGTTGTCCGTACCGAACCCATCAGCCGCCCTCGCCGGGCGGCTTTTTCATTTCTGGAGGAAGCAATGACCGATCGAAATCCGGCCGAAATCCTGTATCCGAATCAGCAAGCCAACGGGGATTGGAAAATCGAGCTTAAGTACTTGCCGATCGCTCATCGAGGCCATGCCTTCCTGGCGCTCGTCCGCCCCGACGGAGGAATCGAGCAGGAACTGCATGGTATGGCGCAGTCCAAGCATACTAAGCAAATCGTACCGATGGGCATGGACGGCGCAGACCTTGTGGCACCACTAAACCGCCTCATGGGCGAAGGCACGAAGACCATCTCGTCCGTCGCCTCCGGTTCTGAGGATGAGATTCTCAAGCTCTGGGGGCGCGGAAAGCGGGCAGCCGGGGCTATCACCAGCCAGAAGTTCGACTACAAGGCGCACGACCCGAGTTACGAGCTCGGTACTGACGGTGGCGAGATTCAGAACAGCAACTCCGTCGCCTTCACGCTCGGCAAGGCGATGGGGCTCGACCTGTCTCGTGCTCTGCGGGACGAGGGAATGACTCGGACCTTTTCAGGCTGGGATCGCGATCTGCTCGATCCGAAGTACAAGCGCTATGTGACGCCGCCGGTTTTCCCCGTCACACATTCTGGATAAGACACAACCATAGATTGGTGGAATATATATGTAATGCTCGACATGATCGTTCCCTCTCTATTGGGATGCGATCATGTCGATTCTCTTTCGATCCCGCCTCCTGCCCGTCGCCGCGATTCTGCTCCTCGCGATTGGGGGCTCGGCCTGCAAGCCGATTTGCCTGCCCCAGGCCAACGATGTCTGGGTTGGAAGCGGCTACACCTCCGATTACTGGGACGGCGTCACGCGCGAGCCAGCCAATGTCTGGATCGACAATCCCAAGATGGCGGCGTCCTTGGCGAAATTCATCGAGAGTCATGGCGTGAGATCGCTCGTCTATCGACACGATTTCAAATGCGCGCCCAAGCCAGGTCCCGATTGCCCCGACTGCCTTGTCTGCACCCTGAATAAGCGTGGCGTCATTAGCTACGACTGTCAGCCCGGCGGTGACCTGTTCGTGAAGGCCGAGATCGGGCCGGGCACGACCGTACGGGCCCAGACCTATTGGCGGAGATAGGGCCGAATTGTTGGACAGGTCCGCGATTCGGGCCTGCGTTGAAAAGAATCGTCTCGTTCAAGCGGGCCGGCGCTTTCTGAATTTCCAGACAGACAGAATCCAGACAGATGATGTCCGGAAAATCGTCTCTAGCGCACCTTCGCCCTTGGATGGGCGTTGCGGTAGACGGCGGTGAGTCGGGCGGCATCGACGTCGGTGTAGCGCTGCGTCGTCGAGAGCGAGGCGTGGCCAAGCAGTTCCTGGATGGTGCGGAGGTCGCCGCCGGCGCCCAGCAGGTGGGTGGCGAAGGAATGGCGGAGCGCATGCGGTGTCACGCTGTCGGCGAGGCCCAGGTGATGGCGGATGTCGCGCACCCGCTTCTGCACGATGGCGGGATCGAGCGCGCCGCCGCGGGCGCCCATGAAGAAGGCGTCGTCGGGGGCGGCCGCCTTCAGCCACGGGCAGGCGTCGCGGTAGGCCGCGATCGCGTCGAGCGCCTGCGGGAGAAGAGGGACCAGGCGGGTCTTGTTGCCCTTGCCGGTGACGGAGAGCGTGTCCTGGCCGGCCTTGATCAGGCCCTCGACGGCGGCCTTGGTGAGGCCGAGCGCTTCGCCGATGCGCAGGCCCGCGCCATAGAGCAGCAGCAGCACGGCGCTGTCGCGCAGGTCGATCCAGGCCGCGCGTTCCTTCTCGGACGGATCGGTGTCCAAAAGCTCGCCCATGTCGCGTTCGGAGAGCGCCTTGGGCAGCGAGCGCGGCAGCTTGGGCGTCTGGATGGTGGCGATGCTGGCGTTGTGGGCGAGGCCGCGCTTGTCGA
>JAUXRT010000706.1 GCA_030681635.1 Reyranella sp. | reverse complement strand
CGGTGGGCGTGATCGAGAGCCAGCCGCAGTCGCGCAACACCATCCCGGGCCGCCTGTTCATGACCCTCGACTTCCGCCATCCCGACGATGGCGAACTCACCAAGAGGGATGCCGAGATGCGCGCCGCCGCGGCCGACATCGCCGCGCGCCACCGGCTGGACGTGAAGATCGAGCAGATCTGGTATTTCCCACCCTCGCCCTTCGCCAAGGAACTGGTCGAGGCGGTGCGCCGGGGCGCGGTGCAGGCGGGCTATGCCCACATGGACATCGTGAGCGGCGCCGGCCACGACGCCTGCTACGTCTCGCGGGTCGCGCCGACGGCGATGATCTTCGTGCCGTGCAAGGACGGCATCAGCCACAACGAGATCGAGGACGCCACCAAGGCCGATATCGGCGCCGGCGCCCAGATCCTCCTGCAGGCGATGGTCGAGCGGGCCAACGCGTGAAGGCGACCGGATTGCTTTCGGTCGCGATCGCTGCCCTGGTCGCGAGCATCGCGGGCATGGGCGGTGCGCTGCCGATCGTGCTGGCGGCGACGCAAGCCGTCGGTGCTACGCCCGAGCAGACGAGTTCTTGGGTGTCGGGTCTCGGCATTGCCACGGCGATCAGCGCGCTGGCGCTCAGCGTGCGGTATCGCATGCCGATCATCGCGGCCTGGTCGACACCGGGTGCGGCACTGATCGCCTCGACGCCGGGGGTGCCGAGCTTCGCGGCGGCGGTCGGCGCCTTCGTGCTAGCCGCGGCGCTGATCCTGCTCACGGCGGCGGTGCGGCCGCTGGGGCGGTTGATCGAGAAGATCCCGGCCAGCATCGCGTCGGCCATGTTGGCGGGCATTCTGCTGCGGCTGGTGATGGCGATGTTCGAGCACGTGCCGACCGCGCCGCTGCTGGTGCTGCCGCTGCTGCTGTTGTTCCTGGTGGCGCGTGCCTTCCTGCCCACGCTCGCCTCGCTGGTCGTGCTGGTCGCCGGCGCACTGCTCGCCTGGTCGCTGGGGCTGGTGAAGCCGCTGCCGCCGCTCGGCCTGTCCACGCTCGTGTTTACGGTGCCGGCGTGGGACGTGGCGACGCTCATCGGGCTCGGCGTGCCGCTCTATCTCGTGACCATGGCGTCGCAGAACCTGCCGGGCTTCGCCGTTCTGCGCGCTTCGGGCTACCAGCCGCCGGCCCAGCCCGTGCTCGCGGTGACGGGCGCAGCGTCGCTGGCCACGGCCTTCGTCGGCTCCCACACGTCGAACCTCGCGGCGATCTCGGCAGCGATCTGCACCGGGCCCGACGCGCATCCCGATCCGGCGAAGCGCTGGATGGCCGGACCGTTCTACGCCGCGTTCTGGGCGCTGTTCGCGCTGTTCGGCGCATCGGTGGTCGGCCTGTTCGCGGCCCTGCCGCCGGCGTTGCTGGCGACCGTCGCGGGCACGGCACTGCTCGGCTCGACGGCGGGGGCGCTGGGCTCGGCGCTGTCGGGCGATCAGGACCGGCTGGCGGCGGCCGGCACGCTCGCCGTCACCGTCTCGGGCGTCAGCCTGCTCGGAATCGGCTCGGCGTTCTGGGGGCTCGTTATCGGCCTTCTCATCCTGGCGATCGACCGCTTCCTCAAGCGCTAGGGAAGCGTGCCGCGTAGGGTTCGAGCGGCAGTTCGAGCGCGCGGCAGAGGAAGCTGATCGTGTGATAGTAGCCCACCAGGGCGATCGTTTCGAGGATCTGTGCATCGTCGAAATGCCCAGCCAGCGCATTCCAAGTCGCGGCGTCGATCGTGTGCCGCTCCACGAGGTCGTCGACCGCCGCGAGCAGCGTCTGCTCGTCGGCCGCCCAGCAGGGCGCGTCGACCGCACCGTGGGCGACGGCGGCGATCTGCGCGGCATCGAAGCCCACCTTGTCGGCGAAGAAGGCGATATGGACACCCCATTCGTATTCGCAACCCAGTCGCGCCGTGGTGTGGTCGATCACGATCTCGCGCTGGCGCAGGCTGAGCGCGCCTTTGTCGAGCAGGCCGCCAGCAAACATCTTTTCGAACACGCGTGGGTTCCTGGCCAGCGTCCGGAACAGCACCAGCGGCTCGACGCCCTCGGGCATGATGCGCGCGAGTTCTGCGGCGATCCGGGGTGGATAGGGGGCGTCCGCGGGGGCGATGCGAGGCATGGTCGATCTCCGGGTTTGTTGCTACAATTTATGTAGTGACCTGGAATGCAGCACGCTACAGAAAATGTAGTAACGGAGTGAAATAGATGGTGAAGCGAGTCCGCGGCTCCCGGACGGGCCGGCCGATCATGGCGCTGCTCGATCTGCTGGGCAGGCGCTGGGTACTGCGGATCGTCTGGGAGTTGCGCGAGGAACCCCGGCGCTTCCGCGAGCTGCAGGACCTGATCGGCGCCAGCCCCACCATCGTCAACGGCCGGCTGGCCGAGCTGCGCGAGGCGAAGCTGGTCGAACTCGACGCCGATTCGGGCTACCGCCTGACGGCGCTGGGCAAGGAACTGCTGCGGCTGTTCCTGCCGCTGCACGCCTGGTCCGAGAAATGGGCGAAGGCTATTTGAGGAAGGGGTTGTCGCCGCCGCGGCCGCGCCGGCGCGGTGGGAACTGCTCGGCGAGGTAGTCGAGGATCTCGGCGCGGTCCGCCGGCTTCGCCGGCGGCATGCGGTGTTTCTCGATCATCAGGTCGATGCTCGAGTCCCAGAGGTCGCGCGTCAGGCCCTGCGCCTTGATCAGCGCCACGCCATGGCAGGCCGTGCAGGTGTAGAAGGTGATCTCGCGGCCCTTGCCGTCGGGCAGGTCCTCGACCGTATCGTTGTGCAGCGGCGGCTTGCCCTTGTCGGGGTCGATGTCGGCGGCTGGCGCGGGCTTGGCCGGCGGCACGTAGGCCGCCTGCGGTCCGCGCAGCTCGCCGGCCCGATCCAGGGCGACCAGAAGGAACACCGCCGTCAGGGAGAAGACGACGACGTGCGTGATGTTGAGCTGGGTCAAGAAGCGACGAGCACCCGGATGCGGTTGATCGGGTTGGCGCCGTAGCCCTGTGGATTCCAGTTGCCGGCAATGAAGGGCTGCGTGACGCCCTTGCTGTCGGTGGCCTTGGCCCAGACCTCGTAATAGCCGGCCGACGGCAGATCGACGGCGGCGGTGAAACGCTGCCAGGCGTATTTGTTGGGCGCCGGATCGACCTTCGCCGGCTTCCAGGTGACGCCGTAGTCGGTCGAGATGTCGACCGTCTTGATGTCGGCCTCGCCCGCCCAGGCCTGGCCGCGCAGGTCGAGCTTCTTGGTCCCGGCAGCGAGGCGGGCGCCGTCAGCCGGGAAGGTGATGACCGAGCGTACCGGCATCGACTCGAGGATGACGGTATCCTTCTCGTCGCCCTTGGTGCCGGGAACGATCGGCGTCTTGGCGAGGCGGTAGGAGAAGCCGCCCATGCCGGGGCCGTCGTGCTGCTTGTCGCGGATCCAGATGCGGTTCAGCCACTTGGTCGAGAGCGAGCCCGCCCAGCCGGGGACCACGAGACGCACCGGTGCGCCATGGATCAGCGGCATGTCCTTGCCGTTCAGCTTGAAGGCGATGATCGTGTGCTCTTCCATCGCCTTGGCGATCGGCATGCCGCGCGAGATCGTGGGCTTGTTGGTCTCGCCGGCCAGCGTCGGATCGGCGCCGTAGTGGCCGGTGTAGATCGCCGAGGATTTGAGGCCGGCTGCCTTCAGCACGTCAGCCAACCGCACGCCGGTCCATTGCGGACAGCCGGCGCCGCCGTTGGTCCACTGGTTGCCGCGCGCCTCGGGCGAGAAGAACGAGCGACCGTTGCCGCCGCACTCCAGCATGAGCTGGTAGGTGACGTTGGGAAAGCGGCTCATGAGGTCGCCGACGGAAAGTTCCAGCGGCGTGTTGACCTCGCCGTCGATCTTGATCTTCCACGCCTTGGGATCACCCGTGACGTCGGGTACCTGGCCGTTGTTGCGCACGAACAGCTTGTCGGTGGGCGTGACGGAATCGTCCATGAGTTCGGCCTGGGTCTCTGCGACCAGCGGCTTGTCGCCCAGCACGGCGAGCTTGGCCTTGCCGTCCATTTCGAGAAGCTTGGGGCCCTTCGGCGCGACCGCGGGGGCTGTTCCTTGCGCGAGGGCCGCCCCGATGGGCGGCAGCGAAGCACCGACGACAGTCGCCATTCCGACCCCCTTCAGTACGTTACGGCGTGAGGCTTTCAAGGTTCCCGATCGCAGCATGATTTCCTCCCTATTGCCGGAGTCTTAGCTCAAACTTTCCGTCTCGTCAGCCAGCCGGAAAAGATAAGTGCACAAGCCGCCACCACCACGATCACGGTGGCCAACACGTTGATCTGCGGGTCGACGCCCAGCCGGACACTGGAATAGACGCGCATCGGCAGGGTCTGCGACTGCGCGCCGGCCACGAACTGGGTCATGATCAGGTCGTCGAGCGAAAGGGTGAAGGCCAGCAGCCAGCCCGAGCCCACGGCCGGCGCGATCAGCGGCAAGGTCACCGTCAGGAAGGTGACCCAGGGCGTGGCGCCGAGGTCCATCGCCGCCTCCTCGAGCGAGCGGTCGAAGTCGGCGAGGCGCGCCTGGACGACGATGGCCACAAAGGCGATCGAGAAGGTGGTGTGGGCGATGGCGATGGTGAGGAAGCCGCGCTCCGGCCCGCCGAACAGGCGCTCGGCGCCGACGAACAGCAGCAGCATGGAGATGCCCATCACCACCTCGGGCATCACCATGGGCGCGATCACCATCCCGCCGAACAGGCTGCGGCCCGGGAACGGCGGTGCACGCGCCAGCGCATAGCCCGCGGCCAGACCGATGAGGGCCGCCGCCGTTGCGCTCACGAACGCAATCCTGAGCGACAGCCAGGCCGCCTGCAGCATCGCCTCGTTGGTCAGCAGCGCGCTCCACCATTTGGTCGAAAAGCCACCCCACACCGTGACCAGGCGCGACTCGTTGAAGGAATAGATCATCACCAGCACAAGCGGCAGGTAGAGGAAGGCGTAGCCGAAGCCCAGCACCGTGAAGGCAAAGCGCGCGCGCCCGATCATGACAGGCCGATCATCAGCGGCGCTCCAGGCTCCGCGCCTGGTGGCGCTGGAACAGCATGATCGGCCCCACCAGCAGTGCCAGCAGGCAGATCGCCACCGCCGACGCGAGCGGCCAGTCGGCATTGGTGAAGAATTCATCCCACAGCACCTTGCCGATCATCAGCGTCTGGGTGCCACCCAGCAGGTCGGGGATCACGAACTCGCCGACCGAGGGAATGAACACCAGCAGGCAGCCGGCAACGATGCCCGGCACCGACAACGGCAGGGTGACGGTGAGGAAGGCTTTGAGCGGCGTGGCGCCGAGATCGGCCGCGGCTTCGAGCAGGCCGGTGTCGAGCTTCTCCAGGGTGGCGTAGAGCGGCAGCACCATGAAGGGCAGGTAGGCATAGACGATGCCGAGGTGGACCGCCCATTCGGTGCCCAGGATCGTGCCGGGGTCGGAAGCGATTCCACTCCAGCGCAGGAACTGGTTCAGGAGCCCGTTTTCGTCCAGCAGGCCCATCCAGGCGTAGACCCGGATCAGGAATGAGGTCCAGAACGGCAGCACCACCAGCATCAGCAGCAGTGGCCGGCGTGCGGGCGCGGCGCGCGCGATGGCATAGGCCATGGGATAGCCCAGCAGCAGCGCCGCCAGGGTCGAGGTGGCGGCGATGCGCAACGAGGTGAGCCACGCCGCGAGGTAGAGATCGTCGGTGAACAGGAGCTTGAAGTTCTTGAGGCTCGCGCCGAGTTCGACCGGCGGTACCGAGTCGGGTGCGTTGCTGCCAAACGCGATCATCAACACCAGCGCGAACGGCAGCAGGAAGAAGACTCCGAGCCACAGGAAAGGAAGCGCGATGACGAAGCGCATGGCGCTAGTCGTCGATCGGATGGCCGGCGTCGGCGGCCCAGCCGAGCCAGACCGGATCGCCCCGGCGATGCGAGAGGTTGGGCGCGGTCGACACGATCATCGCGGCGCCGTCGGTGGCGATCCTGTAAAGTGAGCGGTCGCCCTCGTAGGCGATGTCCACGATCTTGCCGGCGACGGTGTTGGCGAGGCCGGGGCACTCGGTCGACAGGGTGATCTTCTCCGGTCGCAGCGCCAGCCAGCCGCCGTCGACCTTGAGTATGTTGGCGATGCCG
>JAUXRT010000705.1 GCA_030681635.1 Reyranella sp. | reverse complement strand
TCGATGTAGGTCTGGCCCTTGCCGATGTTGGCCAGGATGCCGTTGTCGCCCAGGGTCACGGCCTCGACGTCCCGTGGCATGGGCAGCGAGGTCATCACGATGTCGGCACCTTTGGTCGCCTCGGCCACCGACTTGGCGGCGGTCGCGCCGAGATCGGTGCAGGTCTTTACCGCAGCCGGATTGAGGTCGAACACGGTCACGGCGTGATTGCTTTTCTTGATGATGTTGCGGCACATCGGGCCGCCCATGTTGCCTACGCCGATATATCCGACCTTCATCGTTTCCTCCCCAGGAGAGTGTGTGGGCCCACTATACGGCAAAATCGGTGGCGGCTAATGTTGCTGAGCGGAAGGCATGACGAATGATGGCCAAGAAAAAACCCAAGGAACAGAAGCGGCGGCGCTTGCCGCACGGTCTTGAGGACGAGTCCTTCTCGATCAAGGAAGCGGCGGCTATTGCCGACATCGCCGACAAGACCGTGCGCAACGAAATCTATGTCGACCTCTTTCGCGTCGAACTGGACGACAGGTCGCGCGTGGCGATCAGTGCGCGCGGCGTGATCTACCTTCGCCTGATTCGCCTGCTGCCGGTCCAGCTCGGTCCCAAGGACCGCAATGCCCTGTCGCGCATGCTGGCCGAAGGCTGGCCTGGCGCCGAGGGCTGGACCCGCAAGGGCGATACGATTTCAAAGGGCATGGTCAGTCTCGACGTCGGCGCGGCCGAACGTGACGCGATCGAGCGTCTCAGGATTTTTGTCCGCGGGCGCGGGCGGGTGGAGAGCGATACCGGCGGCCCCGCCGGTGACATGCTGTTCAAGGACTCCGCGATCCGGGTGCGCCTGGTCGGCGCGCTCCTGGCCCGCGGCGCCGAGCCGAAGAAGATGCTGACGGCCTTTCCGACCCTCGAAGCCGACGATATCGCGTTCGCCGGCATGTTCGCGCGCCTCAACAAGGGGCCGGGGTCGGCCTCTACCGGTCGCGCCCGCGCCGCGCGGGCGGCCCGCTGACCGCGCCCTGAAGCCCCTGCTATAAGGGGGTAAGACAGGGAGGATCGCCGGGCCCATGGCGCGCAACAAGCTGCACCCGATTCCACACCCGCCGCGCACCCCGTTGCTCGGCAACATGCTCACTGTCGATGGCGGCGCACCGATCCAGGATCTGATGCGGATCGCGCGCGAGCAGGGACCGATCTTCTGGCTCGACATGATGGGCACGCCGCTGGTCGTCGTGTCGGGTGCCGACCTGGTGGCCGAACTCTGCGACGAGAAGCGCTTCGACAAGGCGGTGCGCGGCTCGCTCCGCCGGGTGCGCATGCTGGGCGGCGATGCGCTGTTCACCGCCGAGACGCAGGAGCCCAACTGGCAGAAGGCGCACAACATCCTGCTGCCGACCTTCGCGCATCGCATGATGCAGACCTATCACGAGGGCATGCTCGATATCGCCGATCAGCTCGTCACCAAGTGGGAGCGGCTGAACGCCGACGAGGAGATCGACGTGGTGCGCGACATGACCGCGCTCACCCTCGACACGATCGGCCTGTGCGGCTTCAATTACCGCTTCAACTCGTTCTACCGCAGCGACAACCATCCCTATGTCGAATCGCTGGTCCGCGCGCTCGAGGCGGTGATGAAGATGCGCGGCCTGCCGCTGGAGGACATCACCCAACGCAAGAGCCGCAAGAAGCTCGAGCAGGATGTCGGCTTCATGAACGGCATCGCCGACCGCATCATCAAGGAACGTCGCGAGATTCCCGCGGATGACGAGGCCAAGCCCGACCTGCTGGGCTTCATGCTGGCGGGCATCGACAAGCAGAGCGGCGAGCGCCTGGACGACGTCAATATCCGCTACCAGATGAACACCTTCCTGATCGCCGGCCACGAGACCACGAGCGGGATGTTGTCCTTCGCCGTCTACTTCCTGCTCAACAATCCTCATGTGCTGCAAAAGGCTTATGAAGAAGTCGACCGCGTGCTGGGCCACGACATCAACGCCAAGCCGACGGCACAGCAGGTCAACCGGCTGGTCTACATGGGGCAGATCTTGAAGGAGGCGCTGCGGCTGTGGCCGACCGCGCCGGCGTTCGGCCTCTACCCGTATCAGAACGAAACCATCGGCGAGAAATACAAGCTCAGGAAACGCACCTTCGTCACCGTGCTGACGGCCATGCTTCACCGCGACAAGTCGGTGTGGGGCCCGCAAGCCGAAGTCTTCAACCCCGACAATTTCGCGCCCGAGCGTGAAGCCAAGATGCCGCCGCATGCTTATAAGCCGTTCGGCAACGGCCAGCGGGCCTGCATCGGCCGCCAGTTCGCCATGACCGAGGCGACCCTGGTGCTGGGCATGATCCTGCAGCGTTTCAAGCTGGTCGATCACACGCGCTATCAGCTCAAGATCAAGGAGTCGCTCACCATCAAGCCCGAGGGGCTCGTGATGCGCGTGCGGCTGCGGCCCGACGTCGTTCGCGGCGCGGGGACGGCTGTTGCCGCACCCAGGCCGGTGGCAAAGAAGACCGCGCCAAGGAAGGCGGCGGCGAGCCACGGCGCAAAGCTTGCGGTGCTGTTCGGGTCCAACATGGGCACGGCCGAGGAACTCGCGCGGTCGATTGCCGAGGCAGGTGAAGCCAGCGGCTTTGCCACGACCCTGGCGGCTCTCGACGATCATGCCGGCAAGCTGCCGCACGAGGGTGCGGTCGCGATCGTCTGCGCCTCCTACAATGGAGGTCCGCCGGACAATGCCGGTGGCTTCCTGGGCAGCCTGCGCGATGCGGCGCCTGGATCCCTGAAGGGCGTGCGCTACACGGTGTTCGGTTGCGGCAACCGCGACTGGGCCTCGACCTATCAGGCGATCCCGCGCCAGATCGACGAACTCATGGCCGAGAAGGGGGCGGAGCGGATCTATCAACGCGGCGAAGGCGACGCCAAGGAAGACCTCGATGGTCATTTCCAGGGCTGGTACGAGCCGATGCTGCCCGCGGTCGCGGACAAGCTCGGCGTCAAGCTCGAGCCGGACACCGGTGCGGCGCTGGAGCCGCTTTACCAGGTGCTTCCGGTCGACAAGCCGCCGGCGCATCCGATCATCGGCGGCACTGGGGCGCTGCCCATGCGCGTGCTGGCCAATCGCGAGCTGCAGAACGCCGACAGCTCGGGCCGCAGCACGCGCCACATCGAAGTCCTGCTGCCCGACGGCGTGAGCTATCGCGCCGGCGATCACCTCAGCATTGTGCCGGAGAACGGCGCGGCGCTGGTCGAGCGGGCGATCCGGCGGTTCGGCTTTGCGCCCGGCGCACATGTCATGCTGGAAGCGGCCGAAGGCCGACGTGCGGCGCTTCCGGTGGGAGATGCGCTCTCCGTGCATCGCCTGCTGTCGGATTTCGTCGAGCTGCAGTTGCCGGCGACGCGCAAGCAGATCCAGACCATGGCCCAGAACACGCGCTGCCCCTTCACGCGACCCAAGCTCGAGGCGCTCCTCGACGAGGACCATTTCCGGGCGGAGATACTTGCCAAGCGCAAGTCCGTGCTCGATCTCCTGGAAGAGCATCCCGCCTGCGAACTGCCGTTCTCGGCATTCCTGGAAATGCTGCCGTTGATGACGCCGCGCTACTATTCGATCTCGTCGTCGCCGGTCGCCGACGGTTCGCAGTGTTCGGTTACCGTGGCGGTGGTCGAAGGGCCGGCGCGCGCCGGCGCCGGCGTCTATCATGGCGTCTGTTCCAATCATCTGGGACGCCAGGCGCCGGGCGGCACGGTGCAGGCGTTCGTCAAGGAAACCAAGGTGGGCTTCCGGCTGCCCGTCGATCCGGCGGCGCCCATCGTCATGATCGGTCCGGGAACCGGGCTGGCCCCCTTCCGTGGCTTCCTGCGCGAACGGATGGCGCTCAAGGCGCAGAGACGACAGCTCGGCCCGGCGATGCTGTTCTTCGGCTGCCGCCACCCCGACCAGGATTTCATCTACGCCGACGAGCTGAAGGAACGCGCCGCCGCCGGCATCGTTGACTTGCACGTCGCGTTCTCGCGCCACGACGGAAAGAAGACCTACGTGCAGGATCTCCTGAAGGAACAGACCGCCGCACTTTGGCCGCTGATCGAGCAAGGCGCGATCCTCTACGTCTGCGGCGACGGCGGCCGCATGGAACCCGATGTGAAGCGGGCGCTGGTGGCGATGTATCGCGACAGGACGGGCAATGACGAGGCGGCGGGCGAGGCCTGGATGGCCAAGCTGGCGGCCGACGGACGCTACGTGCTGGACGTGTGGGCGAGCAGCTGAACCGCGACGTCGATCCGCGCGATCTGGAGCGCGCCCGCGATCTTCGCCGCATCAAGCGCGCGGCGACACTCCTGCTGGTTTTTACGGCAACCTTGTTCGGCGTGGCCCGGTACTACGAGCCCCTGCACTGGGCGTGGGGCTACGTTGCGGCCTTCACCGCCGCCGCGACCGTGGGCGGCCTTGCCGACTGGTACGCCGTGGTCGCCCTGTTCCGCCGGCCCTTAGGCCTGCCGATCCCGCACACCGCCATCATTTCGCGCAACCACCAGCGCATCGCCGATACGCTGGGCGGCTTCATAGAGACCAATTTCCTGGCGCCCGAACCGGTCGAGGCACGGTTGCGGGAGGTCGATTTCGCCGCGCTGGTCGCCGAGTGGCTTTCGGATCGCGAACGCAGTGCCGCTCTCGCACGCTTTGTGTTGCAGCTCCTGCCGCAGACCCTGTCGGCCATCGATCAGTCCGGGCTTCGGGGCTTCATCGGTAAGCGCATCATGACCGAACTGGAGCGGGTGGAACTGGCGCCGCTCGCGGCGGGTTTGCTGAGCGCGGTCACGGAGAAGGGCCGGCACCAACGTCTGCTCGACGAACTGCTGGGCGCCCTCGAGAAGGTGCTGGCCAACGAGGAGACACTGGCGGCGTTGCGCGAGAAGATCCGCAAGGAACTTCCGGCGTTGTTCAACCTTTACCGGGCCGACGCCTATCTGCTGCGCAAGATCGTGGCTTCGACCAGCGCTTTCATCCAGGAGGCGCGCGTCGATACCAAGCATCCGCTGCGCCGGGAATTCGACGGTTTTGTGACAGGTTTTGTCGATCGCTTGCGCACGTCCAAATCGTTTGCGCGTCGCGCCGAAGGGCTGAAGCAGGACCTGCTGGCGCGGCCGGAGATCGCCGCCATCGCCGAAGGCGCCTGGGAGAGCCTGCGCAGCTTCCTCGAGCAGGATGCGCGCGCCTCAGACAGCCAGGTCCGGCGTCAACTCGAGGCCATGCTGGTCGATGTCGGCGGGCAACTCGCGCGCGATCCCGCGATCCGCGCCGAGATCAACCGCGGCATGGTACGCGTGCTGGCGGATTTCGTGCAGAGCCAGAAGAGCGGCGTCGGCCGCTTCATCGCCGATCAGGTGAAGTCATGGGACATCGATGTGCTGATCGGCCGCATCGAACTCACCGTCGGGCGCGACCTGCAATACATCCGCTTCAATGGCGCCCTGATCGGCGGGCTGGCGGGATTGGCCTTGCACGCGCTGGAGCAGGGGTTGAAGCTGTACCTGTAACCGACAGGAGGTTCGCATGGCCGACGCAGGACAGAACTTCACGGATATGTTCAAGAAATTTGGCGAGCAGCTCAAGGTTCCATCCTTCGACATGGCGAAGATCATGGAGCATCAGCAGAAGAACCTCGTGGCCATGACCAAGTCGTGGCAGGCGGTGGCCGGCGGCGCCAGCGAGGTTGCCCAGAAGCAGCGCGCGATCTTCGAGGCGGCGATGAAGGACATGGCCGAGGTGGCGCAGGCTTACAAGCCGGGCGGCTCGCCCCAGGAGGCAATGGCCAAGCAGGCTGAATTCGCCAAGAAGGCGATGGAGGCGGCGATTGCCAACACGCGCGACATCGCCGAGCTGGTGCAGAAGTCGAGCACCGAAGCCTTCAAGATCGTGCAGGACCGGATGAAGGAATCCTACGAGGAAATCCGGGCCACCGTCGAGAAGAAGCCCTAAGCGCGCTTCCAGTCCGGAAAGATCAGGCTCTTCCAGCCGGATCGGTCGAACTTCTTCCACTGGCCTTCGGGTTGGGCCAGCCGGTCGGCGACGGCATAGACCGCCGCCGGATGATGGCCGAGCCCGCAGTGGCTGCCATAGACCTCGATGTTCTCGACCTGCTCACTTTCTTCGTTGAGGCAGGTCTGCCACGCGCAGATGCCGTCGGAACGGCTGAAGATCGAGGTCGTCGGCACCGGTGGCGGCTCGGCGAGCGGCCCGGCGATGTGCTGGTCGCGTTCGTCGACGCGATGGCCCGACGCGAATTCGTAGACCCGCCAGGCATTGGTCGCCTTGGGGCTGCCGGTGAAGGGGCTGCCGAGGCTGATCACCGAACGCACCTTGTCAGGCACGCGCTTGGCGAGCTGGCGGGCGTAGATGCCGCCCAGGCTCCAGCCGACCAGGCTGATCTTGCGGCCGCCGTGGCGGTCGTAGAGCTCCTCGACCCGCTCCAGCATGCTGCGCTCGACGCCTGACCGCAGGCCGAGGTTGCGGCCCTGCTTCCAGCCGTGCGCGGCGTAGCCATGGGACTTCAGGAAGCTGCGCAGCGGTTGGGTGGAAAGATCGCTGGCCAGCAGCCCGGGCAGGACCAGGACCGGATGGCCGTCGCCGCGCGGTGCGGCGGCAAGCCAAGGGCGCAGCATCCAGAATGCGCCGAGCTCCTGCACGGCCCGGCCTTCAAGCAACAGGAGCGTTCGCGAGGGGGGACGCAACGCTTCAACGGCAGCCGACATATGGCCTCCTTGTTGTTGTGGCCAGCGTCTCACATATCGGAATAGCGCGGAAGGGTTTCAACCGCCCACAACCGCCTTCTTCAGCTCGTCGGCTGCCTCGACCAGGTAGTCGCCCAGCAGGCCGACGTCGGGCACCGCGCGGCGGTCGGCGGTGAGGCCGAAGTTGAGGGCATCCATGTAGCTCTGCACGGTGATGTTGAGCGCCGCGCCATGGGCCGGGATCGACACCGGGTGCAGCGCCGTCACCTTGGCGCCGGCGCAATAGAGCGGCATCGGCGGACCAGGCACGTTGGAGATGGTGACGTTCATCGGCATCGGGATCTTGTCCGCGAGACCGCTCCTGCCATAGACCAGCATTATGAGCTGCAACAGGATCGGCGCGCCGACGAAAGCGAAGTCCTGCGGGACGGCGTCGCGGAAAGTGCCGGCAATCTGCTTGGCCTCCGATGAGGATTTCAGGATCGTCTTCAGGCGCTCCGCGGGATCGGCGATGTCGGTTGCGATCTGGCAGAGCATGCCCGAGACCTGATTGTTCTGCCGGGTATCGCCGGGCTCGCGCAGGCTGATGGGGACGCCCGCGATCAGCGGCTTGTCCGGCAACTGGCCCTTCTCCGCGAGATAGCGGCGCAACGCACCGCCGCAGATCGCCAGCACGACATCGTTCAGCTTGGCGCCGCTTGCCTTGGCGACCGCCTTGGCGTCGGCCAGCGAGATGGTGCGGGCGGCATAGCTGCGCTCACGGGTGATGGTGGCGTTGAAGGGCGTTTTCGGGGCATTCAGGGTCGGGATCTGGCTGATCAGGCTCTGCAAGGTGCCGAGCGCCTTCGGCATCTCGCCGGGCTTGGCGAGGAAGGCGCCGGTCATCGCATTGAGGATCTGCGGCGCTGCCTCCCACATCTTGAGCTGCTGGCGCATCATGTTGCCCATGATGTCGGCCAGACCCTTCACTGGGTCGACGGCGATCGGCGCGCTGGGCGCCGTTTTGCCGGCCATTATTTTCGGGGGTGGCGGCGCCACCTCGCGCGGTACCGCGGTGACGTCGTAGAGGGCCTTGTTGATCGCCATGCCGGCGCCGCCAACGACCGCGGCATGGTGGACCTTGGAGTAGAGAACCCCCTGGCCGTTGGCGAGGCCGGTGATGATGTAGAACTGCCAGAGCGGGCGGGTGCGATCGAGTGTGTTGGCGTGGAGGCGGGAGATCACTTCTTCGAGCTGGGCCTCCGAACCCGGTGCCGGCAGCGTCGTCTCGCGCAGGTGGTAGTCGAGATCGACCTCGTCCTCTTCGACCCAGCCAGGGTGGTCGAGATCGTAGAGCGACGGCGCCAGCCGCT
>JAUXRT010000695.1 GCA_030681635.1 Reyranella sp. | reverse complement strand
CGGTGGGTGAAAGCCGCGAGCGGGTGCGGGCGGCACTCCGGGCGCTGGGCCTGGCGCTCCCGCCGCAGCGCATCTCGGTCAACCTCTCGCCGGCCGATCTTGCCAAGGAAGGCAGCCACTACGACCTGCCGATCGCGCTGGCGCTGCTCGCCGCCATGGGCGTGCTGACCCGTGAATGCCTGGATGATTTCGTGGTGCTGGGGGAGCTGGCGCTGGATGGCTCGCTGAGCCGGGTGCCGGGCGTGCTGCCGGCGGCCATCGCCGCGGCCTCGTCCGGGCGCGGCCTGATCTGCCCCGCGGTGTGCGGCGGCGAGGCCGCGTGGGGTGGATTTGGGGGCGGCTTCGAGTCCGATGACTCCGACCGACCCTCGATCGTCGCCGCACCCTCGTTGCTCGCCTTGATCAATCACCTGCGCGGCCAGCAGACCCTGGCAGCACCAGAGGCGCTGATCGCCGAGGACCGATCCGTCTATCCCGACCTCGCGGAAATCAAGGGCCAGGAAAGCGCCAAGCGCGTGCTCGAGGTGGCCGCGGCCGGCGGCCACAACCTCCTGATGATCGGCCCGCCCGGCTCGGGCAAGTCGATGCTGGCGGCGCGGCTGCCCGGCCTGCTGCCGCCGCTCGAACCCGACGAAGCGCTGGAAGCTTCTATGGTGCGGTCGCTGGCCGGCGATCTCACCGAAGGCAAGCTGAGCCGCCGCCGCAATTTCCGCGACCCCCATCATTCGGCGACCCTGCAGGCCCTGATCGGCGGCGGCCAGCGCGTCCGGCCGGGCGAAGTTTCGCTCGCCCACCATGGCGTGTTGTTCCTGGATGAATTGCCGGAGTTCAACCGGGCCAGCCTGGAAGCGCTGCGCCAGCCGCTAGAATCGGGTCGCGTGACCGTGGCGCGCGCCAATGCCCACGTCACCTATCCGGCGCGCTTCCAGCTCGTGGCGGCGATGAACCCTTGCCGCTGCGGTCATCTGATGGAGCCGTCGCGGGCCTGTGGCCGCGCGCCGCGCTGCGGTGTCGACTACCAGGGCAAGCTCTCGGGGCCGCTGCTCGACCGTATCGACCTCTGCATCGATGTGCCGGCGGTGGGTGCCGCCGATCTGGCGCTGCCGCCGCCGGCCGAAAACTCGGCCGATGTCGCGGCGCGGGTGGCGGCGGCGCGCGCGGTCCAGCGCGAGCGGTTGGCCGAACTCGATCGCAAGGGCAAGCTTTTAGCGGTCGAAGCCGATCCCGCTGCCGGCCTGCTGTCGGACAGGGCACGCGGCTGGTCCAAGGCGCGCTGCAATGCCGATACCGACGGCGCCCTGCTGGCCGCCATCGCCGAGCCCGACGCCGAGGGCCGGGCGTTGCTGACGCGCGCCGCTGAACGCCTCGGCCTCTCGGCGCGTGCCTGGCACCGCACCTTGCGGGTTGCGCGCACGCTGGCCGATCTCGACGGCTCCGGGTCGGTGCGCCGCCTGCATATCGCCGAGGCGCTCTCCTATCGCCGCCCGCAACCGCGCGCGGCCCTCGCGGCGTGATGAGGGGCCGCGTAACGTCTTCAGCCGCGGATCTCGACTCCCGCCCACTCCTCCAGGACTTTGGCGATAAAAGTGAAGTCGGAGTCGGCGCCGAACCGCGCCTTGGTGACGGCCAGCATCTGGCGGACCGCGGCACCCACGACCATGGGCACGCCCATGGCCTCGGCCTCGTCGACGCAGAGGCGGACGTCCTTGTAGGAGAGGCCGGTGGTGAAGCCGAAATCGAAGGTGCCCGGCAGCACCGCGCGCGGAAACTTGTCCTGCGTGGCGCTGTTGCGGCCGCTCGAGGCGTTGATGATGTCGATCAGCACCTTGGCATCGAGCCCGGCCTTGACGCCCATCGCCATGACCTCCGACGTCGCCACCAGCGCCGTCGCCGCGAGGAGATTGTTCGCCAGCTTCGCCGTCTGGGCGAGGCCGGGCTTCTCGCCGGCATGGAACGGCCGGCCGAACACTTTTAGGACCGGCTCCACCTTCTGCAGGGTAGGCGTCGGGCATGACACCATGATGGCGAGCGTCCCGGCCCTGGCGCCGGTCACGCCGCCGCTCACCGGGGCATCGACCCAGCCGATCCGCCGCTCGGCGAGCTGGGCCGCCACTTCGGTGGCGACGCCCGGCCCTGTGGTCGACAGGTCGATGACGAGCTTCACGCTGGACCCGTTGATGATGCCGCCGTTGCCGCCCAGCACGACCTGCCTCACCACGTCGGGAGTCGGCAGGCTGATGAGCACGATGCCGGCGACCGAGGCGACCTCGGCCGGCGAAGCCGCGAGCTGGGCGCCGCGCGCCACCAGGGGCGCGGTCGCTGCTTCGGACAGGTCATAGACGCAAAGGCGATGGCCCGCATCGAGCAGGCGCGAGGCCATCGGGCCGCCCATGCGTCCGACGCCGACGAATCCCAGAATTTCACCAACCATGTCGGTCCTCCGTCTGCGTCCTTACTCTTTCGTTCTCTTGGTATCGCTACCATCCTATAATCTCGCGGTCTCGAAAGCGTCAATGCGGAGCGCGGACCGGATGAGCCGCCCAAGATGAGTCGGAAGATAAAGCGGAACGGTGGCGACGACATCAAGATGAGCGACATCGCCCGTCACGCCGGCGTCTCGCCCATGACCGTGTCGCGCGCCTTGCGCGCGCCCGCGACGGTGTCGGAGAAGATGCGGCGCAAGGTCGATGCCGCGGTGCGCGAGTTCGGCTATCTGCCCAATCGCATCGCCGGCAGCCTGTCGTCCAAGCGCTCGAATGTGGTCGGCCTGATCGTGCCGAGCATCCGGAACTCGCTCTATGCCAGCATGATCCAGGCCATCTCCGACGTCCTGCGCGCCAACGGCTTTCACCTGATGATCGCCAACAGCGGGCATCAACTCGACGATGAGGAGGCGCTGGTCTCGGCGCTGCTGGCGCAACGCGTCTGCGGCCTGGTCCTGCACAACACGACGCACACCAAGCGCGTCCGCGACCTTGTTCGCAAAGCCGGCGTGCCGGTGATCGAGACCGGCAACCTTCCGGCCGAGCCGCTCGACATGGCCGTGAGCTACTCCAACTTCGAGGCGGCGCGGGCGATGACCGCCCATCTCGGCCGGCTCGGCTACCGCAAGATCGGCTTCGTGACCCTGCCGCTGCGCGACAACGACCGCTCGGAAGAGCGCCGTCGCGGCTACTTCGCGGCGTTGAAGGACCTCGGCTTGCCGGCCGACCCCAGCCTTGTCCTCGAGGCGCCGGGCGGTTTTAGCGAGGGCGGCGATGCTTTGGTCCGGCTGGTCCAGACGCATCCCGGCCTCGATGCCGGCTTCTTCGCCGGCGACGTGCTCGCCGTGGGCGCGCTGTTCGAGTGCCAGCGCCGCGGCTGGGCGGTTCCGGGCCGCGTCGCCATCGCGAGCTTCGACGACCTCGATCTGCTGCGCCACGCCGTTCCCACGGTGACGACCTTGCGCATCCCGCGGCACGAGATCGGCCGGCGCAGCGCCGAACTTCTCGTCAACCGCCTGCTGGGCGCGTCGCCCGAGCGCATCCGCATCGACGTCGGCTTCGAGATCGTCCAGCGCGAGAGCACCTGAAAGGACTGCATGCTGAAGGGAAGATGCGCGCTCATCACCGGCTCGACGCAGGGACTGGGCTACGCCATGGCGGAGCGTCTGGCGGGCGAAGGCTGCCACATTATGCTGAACGGCTTCGGCGATGCAGTGGAGATCGAAACCAGGCGCCGGCATCTCGAGGACTGTCACGGCGTGCGCGCCCTCCATCACGGCGCCGATCTCGGCGTGCCGGCTGAGATCGCCGACCTGGTCGAGACCGCCGATCGCGCCTTCGGGGCGATCGACATCGTGATCAACAACGCCGTCGTCCGCCACTTCTCACCGCTCGAGGACTTCAAGGTCGAGGACTGGGACCGGGCGCTGGCGGTCAATCTCTCGTCGGCGTTTCACGCGACGCGGCTCGCGCTCCCCGGCATGCGCCGGCGGGACTTCGGCCGGATCGTCAACATCTCCTCGATCTTCGGCCAGCGTGCCACGGTGAATCGCGTCGACTACGTCACGACCAAGACGGCACTGATCGGCTTCACCCGCGCCGTCGCGCTCGAAGTCGCCGGCCAGAACATCACCTGCAATGCCATCTGTCCCGGCTCGTCGCCGACGCCGGCCATCGAGCAGCGGCTGGCGGCGTTCATGGCCCAGGAGGGCTTGTCGCGCGACGACGCGGTTCGTTCCTTCATGGCGTCGCGCCAGCCCTCGGGCCGCTTCGTGGCCATGGACGGCGTGGCGTCGCTCGCCGCCTTCCTGTGCGGCCCGGGTGGCCGCGACGTCACCGGCGCGGCAATTCCGATTGACGGTGGCTGGGGCGCGAGCTGACCGGATTCACGCTTTTTCTGATAGCGATACCAGAGGGGCCCACCTAGTATTTCTTCAACAACGAAACCGGAGGGAACCCATGTCCGTTACACGCCGACAATTCGGCCCCGCAGCCGCCTCGATGGCCGCAATGGCCGCCGCAACGCCCGCCTTCGGCCAGGCGACCAACGAGAACGTCAAGTGGCGCCTGACCTCGAGCTTTCCCAAGAGCCTCGACACGCTCTACGGCGCGGCACAGACCATGGCGCGTATCGTCGGCGAGATGACCGACGGCAAGTTCGTGCTGCAGCCCTTCGCCGCCGGCGAGATCGTCCCCGGCCTGCAGGTGCTCGACGCGGTGTCGAACGGCACGGTCGAGTGCGGCCACACCTACACCGGTTATTACATCGGCAAGAACCCGTCCTTCATCTTCGACGGTTCGCTGCCGTTCGGCCTCACGCCGCGCCAGCACTATGCCTGGCTGCTCTACGGCGACGGCCGCAAGCTGGTGGACGAGGTCTACGACGCCTTCAATGTCGTGGGGCTGACCGCCGGCAATACCGGCGGCCAGATGTTCGGCTGGTTCCGCAAGGAGCTGAAGACACCGGCTGACTTCGTTGGCCTGAAAATTCGCACCGCCGGCTTCGGCGGCAAGGTCTTCGCCAAGCTCGGCGCCGTGCCGCAGCAAATCGCCGGCGGCGAGATCTATCCTTCGATGGAGCGCGGCACGCTCGATGCCTGCGAATGGGTGAGCGCGTACGACGACGAGAAGCTCGGCTTCAACAAGGTGGCGAAGTACTACTACACGCCGGGCGTCATGGAAGTCGAAGCCAACAATGTGGTGATGGTCAACAAGGCGTCGTGGGCCAGCCTGCCGCCGCGCTACCAGGCGATCCTCAAGTACGCCGGCTACTACGCCATGACCGACATGATGGCGTCTTATGACGCCAAGAACGCACAGGCGATCGCCCGCCTGGTCGCCTCCGGCACCCAGCTCTCGGTGCTGCCCGAGGACGTCATCAAGGCGCTGCGCGTTGCGACCGAAGCGGTGCTCGACGAGGAAGCAGCACAAAGCCCGCAGTTCAAGAAAATCCTGACCAACTGGCGCCAGTTCCGGGCCGAGCAGCACCGCTGGTTCTCGATCGCCGACACCCGCGCCGAGCTCGCGGTCTATCGCAGTGACAGGCCTTAAGGCTCCGCCGCGCGCCAGCCTCAGAGGTGGCGTTTCTCGGCCGGTTCGTTGAACCAATTGTCGTGGCGCCCGTCGACGTACTTGACGGGTGCCCGGGCGAGTTCCGCCGGATCGAGATCGTCGAGGCAGGCTAGGTTCACCGAATAGTAGGCGCCGCCGATTTCTTCGACGTAGCCGTTGCCGAAGGAGGCGATGCCGCAGGTCTTGCAGAACCGGTGATGGCCGCTCTTGGTCGCGAACTGGTAGTCGGCAAGGTCGGCTTCGGGCGAGAGAAGGCGGAAGGCGTCGGGTTTCACGAGGGCGCCCCACAGGCGCCGCTTCCAGCAGATCGAGCAGTTGCACTTGCTCGTGCCGGCGGCGAGGTCGAGATCGACTTCATAGCGGACCGCGCCGCAGTGGCAGCTTCCCTTGTAGGTCTTCGTCGTCATCGGTCGCTCTCCGGAAATTGAGGTCTTACGGATCGATCAGCACACCTGGATTCATCATCCCCTTGGGATCGAGTTCGCGCTTGGCCCCGCGCAGCGCCCGGGCGAACAGCTCGGGCCGCTGCTTGTCGTAGAACGGCCGGTGGAAGCGGCCGACGGCGTGGTGATGCGTGGTCGTGCCGCCATGCTCGACGGTCGCGGCCGTGCAGGTGCTCAGCACTTCCATGAAC
>JAUXRT010000691.1 GCA_030681635.1 Reyranella sp. | reverse complement strand
TGAAGAGCGCGCAGCATTTCTATAACGGCTTCGTCGGCCTCGCGAAGGAGATCCTTTACGTCGCCTCCCCCGGCGCCGCCGACCCCGACGTCACGCGCTGGCCCTACACCAAGCGCAAGACGCCGTTCTGGCCCAAGGTCTCCGACCCCTGGAAGTAGGCATTTCCCGACGCCCCAGTGTCGGGAAAATCGTGTCGGAAAATTCAAGGCGTTGATCAACAAGGCTTTTCGCCAACCGTTTTCCGACACCTGCGTGCCGAAGAATGCGCGTGGATGGCGCTGCGTCCTGCCTCAGGCCGGCGATGCGGTCCGCCACACTGGCATCGTCGACTTCAACCGTCGCACGCTCGGCCAGCCGGGCCAGCGGCATTCAGCCGTGTCTCGATCAAGGGTTCGAGACCGTCAATCCCGCGCCGGAAGATCCATGAGCCGGCGCAGCCGCGCATGAAGCTCCCTGGCACGCGCATAGAGGGTGTGGACCAGTTCCCGGTGCGGCTCCCGCCGCAGAGTCTCCTCCCACTCTTCCTCGGCTTCGTTCAGGAATTCCACCGCCAGAGCCCTGTCGCCATACTCCAATGCCGCGAAGATGGGCCCGATCCGACTGCTGAAACCGACATCCGAGCGATGTCGCATGCACCACAGCGCCAGGGTGCGGAAAGCCTCGACATCGTATCCGCCGGCAGATGCACTGAGACGATCAATGTCCCGGCTATAGGCCGCCAGGTGCCCTGCGATCTTGTCGTCCGGAGCGTCGAAGGAAAGTGCCGGCAGTGCCCACGCGATTCTCCTGCCATCCAGGCAATTGACTGCCGCCAATACATTCACCTCGAAAAGGGCCAGTGCGCTGATGTCGTCGCCAGTGACCGTCGCCTCCAGCGCTCTCGGACCGACATCGTGGAAAGCCAGACAGGCCGTGAGCGTCCAATCGTTCGCCCCCGCCAGACCGTCCAGAGTCATCCGATACTTTACGCCCCGCACAAGCGTACGATCCGAGAAGAAGAAAAACTGGCTTCTGGTGGCCCGCTTGCCAGTCAGCCTGTCCTCGGGGCGCAACGTCGCCCACGCCTTGCGGGCGACGTTCATCTTTTCGACCCAGTAGGCTTTGTTCGTCGTCAAATCGGTCGGGCTCCGAACCTCAGCCGCTGCGGACGGCCGCCGCGGCCCGCACCCTCGGACACGACGTCGAGACCCGCCCTGATCATCTGTCGCCTGATGGCTTCCTGGTCACCGCCGACGACGGTAACCTGCGGCAGAATCCCTTGTGCTCCGAACGTCTTCCGAGCATCGATTTTAAGTTTTTCAGCTGCTTCTGAATTCACGATGTAGATGTTTCCCGTTTTTGCCGCTTCCGCAAGCGCGAGAACTTGACTGGACGTCAATTTGGCATCCCCCGACTTCACTTCCAGGATATGAATGGTGGCGTTGCCGTTTCCACTGAAGACGATATCGGCCATCATGTACTTGGGGCCTCCCTCGACATGGACTCGTATCTGCGTCGCGATCTTGGCGTTCGGATCAATCCGTTTTATTTCGTCGACCACCGATTTTTCCGCCGCCTGGCCCTGCCGGCGATTGTCGCCGACATCCTGTACTTGATGGAACAAGTCCTCGCCGACGGCTTCATCGGCCAGCCGGACGGCCGGGAAGAGATTATTCGGATCGTTGAGGCCAGCGACTTCCCGATTCGATACTCCGTTCGAGACGATGGCTGCGATGTCGGCGCCGTTGGGCGGCCTTCCTTCGATCTGCTCGAAGCCGTCGAGCCGGTCGCGCGCGTGGGCACGAACCTTTGCCGCGACGGGGCCGTGAGCGTCGATATTGAGGGCCTCGAGCGCCCGATCGATACCACGCCGCATTCGGTCATAGCGGGCGAGGTCCGGCTCGATCCGCCCCTCGCCAATCGCCTTCTGTGCGGCGGCGAATCGCGCGTGATCTTCGTCGTCGAGCGAGAGTCTGCGGCGGTCGAGATCGGCGCCGGCGAAGGCGTCGGGCGCGTAGATCATCTGCCAATCGAGCCGTTCGAAGAGGTCGCTGTCGGTTCTCAGGCGGCCCTCGATGAGGAGGGCTTCGAGGCCCTGCCATTGGTCGGGCGCCAGCCAGTCGCGGATCTCAGGCGGGATCGCCAGGACCGACCTGCCGGGGTTCTTGCCGACCCAGTCGAAGGCGGCGACGCCGGCCTCGGCCTGCTGCCGGTTCCACTGCCGCTCGGCGTGGCGATGGGCATGATCGGCGACCTGGGCGATGCCGGCGCGCACCTCGTCGCTCGCATCCTCGGGCGTGAGTTCGGCGGCGCGGTCCTCGAAGACTGTGAGATCGGGCGGGCCCGCCGGCTCGATCGGGATGCCTTCCAGGTCGCGGTCGACGTCGCGATAGACGGCGACCTCGCGCGCCCGGACGAAGCGCCGGTCGAGGACGGCCTGGCGTTCGGGATCGATGATCGGGCGGGCATGCTCGTAGAGGCCCGAGGCGCCGCTCAGATCGTCCTGGCCGATCGCGGCCTCGACCGCGCCGGCATAAAAGTCGGAGAGGCCGCCCCGGACTTTGGCGTCGGTCTCGGTGGGATCCCAGCCGCGGCGCTCGCCCTGGTAGCGCAGTTCCTCGACCGTGGTCCGGCCGAGCTTCTGCAGGTAGGCCGGATCGCGCCAGGCCGTCGATGCATCCTGTCTCAGGCCGGCGATGCGGTCGGCGACGCTCTGGTCGTCGACCTCGACGGTGGCGCGTTGCGCCAGTTGGCCCAGCGTGCCGGCCGCCCAGTCGAGGCGGGTCTCGATCAAGGGCTCGAGGATGCTGCGCTGGCGCGGGCCCATGGCCTGGGACAGCGTGCGTTCCTTCAACTCGTTAAGCGCCGGCAGCGCCCCGGCGATGGCATTTAGCGCGGCTTCGCCGCTCTGGGCGGCGACCCCGGTCTCGGGATGATGCAGCAGGCCACGCAGGCCCACTGAAAACTCGGTGTCGAGCTGGCGCGCGAACATCTCGTCGATTCGGATCGTATGTTCGTCGACCGGCCACGGCTCCGCCGCCGGCTGTGCCACAGGCACAGTCGGGTAGATCTGGATTCCCATGTTGCTTCTCCGCAGGCACGAAAAAGCCCGCCGCGGCGCCTCCTTGGGGGGCCGGGCGGGCTGGACAGGGCGAATATGCAATTCGCCTAGATTGGCCTTTTTCTTAACCTATTCTTGCTGAACTTGCAAATCCAATTTTAAGGCCCTTACAACAGCGGTTCCAGGGCCGCCCGCGTGTCCT
Organism: Reyranella sp.; assembly: GCA_030681635.1. Taxonomy (GTDB): domain Bacteria; phylum Pseudomonadota; class Alphaproteobacteria; order Reyranellales; family Reyranellaceae; genus Reyranella. The sequence continues at coordinate 15,003 of JAUXRT010000691.1, read as the reverse complement.
TGCCCTCGACCACGGGGACGACCTCGAACTCCACGACCTCCTGCCAGTCGGCGATCCAGCGCTGGAAGGTCGTGATGTCGTCGGTCTCCATGAGCTGGAAGCAGCGGCCGAGATCGGCCGTGACGTAGCTCGCCACGAATTTCAGCCCGTCGGGCAATGCCCGGCCGGCATCGCGCAGCTTGGCGTACACGGCCTTGCCGTCCTGATTCCTGAACTTCTCGACCACCATGAACAGCATGTCCGACTCCCCCGCCTGTCACCCTGGCACTAACCTCACCCTGAGGAGGCGCGTAGCGCCGTCTCGAAGGGTGGGATCAGCGGCGCTGTGGCCCATGCTTCGAGACGGCCACTTCGTGGCCTCCTCAGCATGAGGTTTTAGTCGCGCGACTTGGACATTTTAATCCTCGCCGGAAAGACTCTAGGATAGCATCCGCGCCCGACGAGAGGGGGATGATATGAAGATCGCCATTGCCGGCGCCGCCGGCCGCATGGGCCAAATGCTGATCCGGCGCATCGCCGCCACGGAAGGTTGCAGCCTGGCCGGCGCCATCGAGGCGGCCGGCAGCAACGCCTTAGGCCGCGACGCCTCGGAGGTCGCGGGCCTGGAGAAGGGCGGCGTGAAAATCACGGGCGACAGCGCCGCCGCCATCGGCGCGGCCAATGTCGTGATCGACTTCACCGTACCGGCCGCCACCGTGGCGCATGCCGGGATCGCCGCGGAGAAGGGCGTCGCCATGGTGATCGGCACGACCGGCCTCGACCCGCAGCAGACGGCGCTGATCCATGCGGCGGCGAAGAACGTGCCGATCATGTGGGCGGCCAACATGGCGCTGGGCGTCAACGTCCTGATGGCGCTGGTCGAGAAGACCGCGTCGATGCTCGATCCCTCCTACGACATCGAGGTGCTGGAGATGCACCATCGCCACAAGATCGACGCGCCGTCCGGCACGGCGCTGGCGCTCGGCCGCTCGGCGGCGGCGGGCCGCAAGGTCGAGCTCGAGAAGGTCTGGCGCAAGAGCCGCGACGGCCATACCGGCGCGCGGCCCACTGGCGAGATTGGCTTCGCCACCCTGCGCGGCGGCGAGGAGGTCGGCGTCCACACGGTCTATTTCGCCTCCGCCGGCGAGCGGCTCGAGCTGACGCACCGCTCCTTCAGCCGCGAGGGCTATGCCATGGGCGCCGTGATGGCCGCCAAGTGGCTCGAAGGCAAGAAGCCCGGCCTCTACGGCATGAAGGACGTGCTGGGGCTCTAATCCCAGTCGTGCTTGAACTGCGGCGCGCGCATGTCGGCGAGCGCCGCCTTCAGCTGCTCCGCCAGGGCCAGGCGCGCCTCGGGCGAAAGAAAGCGGCCGATCACCAGGCGATTGCCCTTCGAGACCACGATCAGCCGATCCTCGGTCGCGTCGAGCCGCAGCCAGTAGGCGTCGAGCCGGTGCTCCTCGCGCTCGCCGTCGGGCGCCACGCGATCGACCAGCAATTCGCTGTCGGTCAGCACCAGCGTCTCGCTGCGCCGCGCGTCGAGATAGGAGCGCTTGAACAGCCACCACAGCAGCCAGACATCGAGGCCCATGAAGCCCATCACGGGCCAAGCGCCCAGGACCAGCATCGGCACGCCGATCAGGAGATTGGCCGCGATGGCGCCACGGATCACCCACTTGAAGCCGTCGGGCGACAGGCTGCGATGGGGGCTGAGCGAGGTGGCGAAATGGACCATCCCCGGCCCTGAGGTAATGGGCGTTTCGGTCATGCTATGAAGCTATATGGCCCTGATGAAGACCGCCGTCATCCCCGAGTTCTTTGCCCGCCTCGCGGCCGCGATGCCGGAGCCCGAGACCGAGCTGGAATACGAAAACTTCTATCACCTGCTGGTAGCTGTGGTGCTCTCGGCCCAGGCGACCGACGTCGGCGTCAACCGCGCCACCGGGCCGTTGTTCAAGTTCATCAAGACGCCGGCCCAGATGGTCGCATTGGGCGAGAAGAAACTGATCGACCACATCAAGACGATCGGTCTCTTTCGCACCAAAGCCAGGAACGTGATCGCGCTCAGCCATCTCCTGCTCGAGCGGCACGGCGGCGAAGTGCCGCGCACGCACGAGGAGCTGCAGGCCCTGCCCGGCGTCGGCCGCAAGACCGCCAACGTGGTGATGAACGTGGCCTTCGGCGAGGCGACCATCGCCGTCGACACCCACATTTTTCGCGTCGGCAACCGCACCGGTCTGGCGCCCGGCAAGAACCCGCTGCAGGTCGAGCTGAAACTCCTGAAGCGCGTGCCCGAGGAATACCGGCTGCATGCGCATCACTGGCTGATCCTGCACGGCCGCTACACCTGCAAGGCCCGCACGCCGCTGTGTCCGGCCTGCGTGGTGGCCGACCTCTGCACGTTCAAGGGCAAGACGGTGGTGGCCTAGGCCTAGCGACCGAGCGCCATCGCGAGCCGGGCGCCGAGCAGTTTCCAGATGAACCGGACCGAGAAGCCCGGATAGACCGGGACATCGCGCGGGATCGCGGCGGCATCGGGCGCGAATTTGGTGCAGATGCGCATGTCGACCGGCGGTGCATTCTGCAGGCGCGCCCGATTGACCGGCACCCAGTGCTTCGAATCGTCGAAGGTCAAGGCCATGGCGGAATTGCAGCAGCTCGCCACAACGCGGTTGGTATCCGTCTTCGGCTTGAGCTTGTGGCTTTGCAGGCGGTCCCCGCCTTTGACGCAGCGGATACGATCCTTGCGGTAGAGGATGTAGGCGACGCCGCCGTCGGGATCGCGCACCCGAGGGGCGCCGGGCAGCGCTTCGATGCGGCGTGCGCCTTCCTGGCAATCGTCGCAATAGCAGGCGACGCCCAGGATCGGATCTCCGGTCGCCTCGTACTCGACGTTGCCGCAGGCGCAACGAGCAGTGAGGCTCACGCGAGCGCCCTCAAGCCGGCCCGCAGCGCATCGGCGTTCTCGGGCAGCTTCTCGATCCGGCCATGCTCACGCTTCCAGATCGGCAGCGCGGCGGCCAGCAGGCGATGGCCCGCGACCGTCAGAACGAGACGACGGCCGCGCCGGTCGGCCGGGTCGACCTTGATCGCCAGAAGGCCATTGCGCTCAAGCGGCTTCAGCGCCGCGGTGAGCGTCGTGCGATCCATCGCCAGAAGGTTCGCGACCGAGCCGATCGACGGAGGTTCCGGCTGATTGAGCGACATCAGCAGCGAGAACTGGCCACTGGTGAGGCCGAGCGGCCGGAACATGTCATCGAAATGACGCGCCAGCACGCGCGCGGTGCGCTGTGCGGCGAAGCACAGGCAACTGTCGTGGACATGCTCCGTTGTCTCGTAGCGGATGGCCGTCGCCTTTGACATGCCACAATCATGTTGATATCAACTTATTATGTCAAGAGCTGACGAGGAGGAAAAATCATGAGCTACGTGCAGGGATTCGTCGTTGCGGTGCCCGCCGCGAACAAGGAAGCGTACGCCAAGCTCGCCGCCGATTTCGCGCCGGTGTTCAGGGAATTCGGCGCCACCCGTGTCGTCGAAGCCTGGGGCGATGACGTGCCCGACGGCAAGGTCACCGACTTCAAGGGCTCGGTGAAGGCCAAGCCGGACGAGGTCGTTGTCTTCTCGTGGCACGAATATGCCAGCAAGGAAGCGGCCGGTAAGGCCTACGAGAAAATGATGTCGGATCCGCGCATGAAGGAGATGGGCTCCAACCCGCCGTTCGACGGCAAGCGCATGATCTACGGCGGCTTCATACCGATGATCGACGAGCGCGGCCGCGGCAAGACCGGCTATGTCGACGGCTACCTGGTGCCCGTTCCGGCCGGCAACAAGGAGGCCTATCGCGAAATGGCCGCGAAGGCAGCGGTCCTGTTCAAGGAATTCGGCGCCACCCGCGTCGTCGAGGCCTGGGGCGACGATGTACCTGACGGCAAGGTCACCGACTTCAAGGGCGCGGTGAAGGCGACGCCCGACGAGAAGATCGTCTATTCGTGGGTCGAGTGGCCTTCGAAGGCGGTGCGCGACGAGGGCTGGAAGAAGATGATGGCCGACGAGCGCATGAAGAACCACACCATGCCGTTCGACGGCAAGCGCATGATCTACGGCGGCTTCGCGCCGATCCTCGACGCCTAGATTTGTCCCTAGACTGGGCCAAAGTCCCCGGGAAGACCGTCCCGGGCGAGGAAACCACCGGTGAAGCGCGGGTCGTCCGTGACGTCGCGCTTCGCGAAGTCGGGCGTCTTGAAAGCCGCCATCAGCTCACGCGTGTGGAACTCGGCCTCGACCAGGACGAGCCCGTCTAGTCCGTCCTGGAATTCGTCGACGCTGATCTGGATGCCCGGAAGGTGGTGCAACGTGTGCCGGATCTTCCGGATCCGGGCGCCCGGCAGCGCCGTGGCCAAAACGGCGAACTCTGCCTCAGGTAGATAGATCGACGTGATCAGGCGCGTGTGGGCGTCGACATCGGCCTTGCGGCTGAAACGGAGCTTGGACGGGCCGCCACCGATCGGGCGCGCCTCCCGGAGCCGCAATTGCGTTCCGGTGACGTACAGGTCAGTGACCATTTCCGTCCGCACGACGCGCTCGCGCGGCACGTATCGGCACAGCCAGCGGCGCTCCCGCTCGACCAACATGTATTGCGGCTTGGGAAAGCCCAGGGCCGTCGCGACCTTACGATCGACGTCCATTGGCCCCCGATCCTCGACCTTCGTCAGGCGGCCTCTTCGATCCTGTCGGTCTCGTTGTCGACGACGACGGCCGTCTCGAAATAGCGGATGTCCGGCGGCGCGCCGTAGCGCTCCGCGATGTAGGCCTGCCATTGCGGCGTGTAGACTGCCTCGGCATCGGCGCGGGTCTTCCACAGATAGACGCCGCCGCCGATCCGCTTCTCGCCGTCGAAGAGATAGTACTTCCGCACCAGCCCCTTCATGCCGCGGTACTTGGGCGCCGAGCCTTTGAAGAGTTCGGCGGCTTTCTTCGAATCGATTCCGTCCGGCAGCTTGAAATTCACGATGGCGGTGATCATGCGTCGCCTCCCTCAGACCTGGGCGCGTTCCTCGCGGACGTTCCACAGCAGCACGAAACCTAGCACCAGGAAAACCGCCACGCACGCCATGCCGAGCCGCGTAGAACCTGTCGCGGCCGTCACGATGCCGATGGCGAGCGGTGCCATCCAGGCGGTGGCGCGGCCGGAGAGCGCGAACAGGCCGAAGAACTCGCCGGTCATTTCGGGCGGCGCCAGCCGGCCGACCAGCGTGCGGCTGGCGGCCTGCATCGGACCCATGCAGAAGCCCAGGATCAGGGCGAAGCCCATCAGGGTCTTTTCCTGGACCGAGCCGAACAGGCCGCGCGTCGGGCTGATGGGATCGACGGGGATGACGTAGAGCACATGGGTGGCGGTGACGCCGACGATGCCGAGCGTCGCCACGATCACGCCGGCGATGGCGAGCTGGACCGTGCGCTTGCTGCCGATCCAGTCGTCGAGCCGGCCGCCCAGGAAGGCGCCGGGAATGGCGAACACGGTGAGAATGATGCCGAAGATGCCCAACGTCACCGTGCTCCAGCCGAAGGTCGCGGCGGCATAGACGCCGCCGAAGGCGATGATGGCGGCGAGGCCGTCGTTGTAGAGCATGAAGGCGATCAGGTAGCGGAACGCGTTGCCGAAGCGCGGGATGCGCTTCAGCGTCATCCAGAGCGAGCGACCGCCTTCGCGCGCGGCGACGAGCAGCGGCTGGCGCCGCGCGCCGGCCGAATCGGGTGTGAACAGGAACATCGGCAGCACGAAGACGGCGAGCCACAGTGCCGAGACGGGGCCGACGAGGCGTTCGAGTTCGTGGCTCGCGGCGTCGAGACCGAACAGCGGCGTGTCGTTGTTGGCGGCCAGGCCGAACATCGCCGGCATGCTGACGGCCAGCACCACGAACAGCGAGACCAGGCCGCCGCAGTAGCCCAGGCCCCAGCCGAAGCCGCTGAGCCGCCCCATGCGCTCGGGACTGACGATGCCGGGAAGCTGCGCGTTGTTGAACACGATCGACATCTCGGCGCCGACCGTGGCCAGGATCACCGCCCAGCTGATCGGCAGGATCAGGTCGGGCCGGTTGGGATAGGCGAACCAGAGGCCGGCGCAGCCCACGGCGAGCAGGAGCTGGAAGGCGAAGATGTAGGGTTTGCGCCGTCCGCCCGCGTCGGCCATGGCGCCGAGGAAAGGGCTCATCAGCGCGATCAGGATGCCCGACGCTGATTGCGTAAACGCCCAGGCCGACTGGCCCTTCACGGGATCGCCCACCAGCACGTTGGCGAAGTAGGGCGCGAAGATAAACGTCGTGATGATGGTGAAGAAGGGCTGGTTGGCCCAGTCGAACAGGGCCCAGCTGAATTGGCCGAGCTTCGAGGCTTCCTTGGGAGTGGCGGTCATGCCGGGTCACTATGCCCGAGAACCCGCCGCTGAAGCTGCCGGATCGCGTCGCGGTTTGTGGGCGAAAAGACCTTCTCCATCGCCTCCCGCCAGGGCAGCCAGAGCTGGGACACGTGCTCGGCCGGGTCGAGGGTCGCCACCGTCTGTTCCGCCACCTGGAAGGAGAAGACATGCTCGGTGTTGTGGGTGACACCGGGGGCGTAGCGCCCCCGCCACTGGGCCCAGATCTCGTAGCGGTTGGTGAGCCGCCAGTCGGTCAGGGTCCCGACCGAGAGGCCGGTTTCCTCCAAAAGCTCGCGCCGCGCCGTGGCCTCGAAGTCCGGATCGTCGGGTTCGCGGGAACCGGTCACGGATTGCCACAGGCCGCCACTTGCCCGCTCCAGCAGCAAGATGTCGAGCCGTGGCGTATGGACCACGACCAGGACCGATTCAGGGAGCTTGAAGGCCATCGGGAGCAGCATATAAGGTCCCGCGGCAGAATTCCGAGGGGACAATGAGCAAGCAATTACAGGCCACCATCGATGCGGCGTGGGAAAAGCGCGACGCCGTCAGCAGCGCCACCAAGGGCGAGGTCCGCGAGGCGGTCGAGACGGCGATCGCCGGCCTCGACGACGGCACCTTCCGCACCGCCGAGAAGATCGGCGACGAATGGGTCGTGCACCAGTGGCTGAAGAAGGCCGTGCTGCTCTCGTTCCGGCTCTACGATTCGGTGCCGATGGACGGCGGCGCCTCGTTCCCCGGCCTCGGCGCCGCGCCCTGGTTCGACAAGGTGCCGCTCAAGACCACCGGCTGGAATGCCGCGAAGTTCGCCAAGGCGGGCTTCCGCGCCGTGCCGGGCTCGATCGTGCGCCGCGGCTCCTACATCGCCCCGTCGGTCGTGCTGATGCCGTCGTTCGTGAATCTCGGCGCCTATGTCGACAGCTCGACCATGGTCGACACCTGGGCGACCGTGGGCTCGTGCGCCCAGATCGGCAAGAACTGCCATCTCTCGGGCGGCGTCGGCATCGGCGGCGTGCTCGAGCCGCTGCAGGCCAATCCGGTGATCATCGAGGACAATTGCTTCATCGGCGCACGCTCCGAGGTCGTCGAGGGCGTGATCGTGGGCACCGGCGCGGTGCTGTCGATGGGCGTGTTCATCTCCGCCACCACCAAGGTGGTCGATCGCGCCACCGGCCAGATCCACGTCGGCAAGGTGCCGCCGTACTCGGTCGTCGTGCCAGGCAACATCGGCGGCGGCCCGGATCGGCCCTCGACCTATTGCGCCGTGATCGTGAAGACCGTCGACGAGCGCACGCGCTCCAAGACCTCGATCAACGAGCTGCTGCGCGACTAGTCTTCGCGTTTTACAACCTGCGGTAGGTTTACCGTGATCGCGGCGGCCGAGAGAATGGCCGCCTTATGCGCACTCTCGCCCGGCCATTGCGTTCAGGAAGCCTCGCACTCCTCACCGTGCTGAGTGCCTGCGTCGACCGCTCACCGCAAACCGCCTGGAGCTTGCCGCCGCGCGACAATCCGCTGACCCGCGCTCTTACACAGCCACAAGCTCTGGACCTCTTGTTCCTGCGCATGAACGTCGCGGTCGAGGTGTTGAACGCGGTGGAGGCGCGGAACCCCTCTCAACCGGACGGATGCGACCGCGTCCCCCTGCCGGGGTGCCAATACGTCGTGCTTGTGGCGATGGATCTGGGCAAGCACATAACCTGCGAGCGTAACGAGTTCCGCATCTCCGCGCGTCCGCCGGGACCGCCCGTCGTCAGCCGAATGAACAGCGCGGAAGTCCCTTGCCCACCCGGGGTCGCCAAATGACGTTCCGTCTCATGGCGCGGCTGATTGCGACGGCGATGCTGCTTCTGACGTTGACCTCCTGCCACATAATAGTGCTGTACCCCTGCCTTGTGATGTCTTGCTCAACGACGATCACCAGCATTCCGCCGCGCAACGATCCCTTCGCCCGGGCTCTAGGAAAAGAGCCCGATCTCAAGACCGTCCTGGACTTCCTCGCCGTCGTATCCCGAACCCAGTACGAGGCACTGAACAGACGATGGCCAACGGAACCTTTGTGCGCTCAGGTTGCCGCAGTCGGATGCCGCTACAGCATTCCGGTGGAGATCAGGGAATATGACAGCGCCCTCAGACCGGAGCACCCGTCTGGGTGCGCCTTGCTGGATGTCGCCGTCGTCGACGGACCGGCAGGACGCATCGACGTGCGACAGCTGAGCTATCGCGCCATGCAGTGTCCGCCGAATCCTGTCACGCCAGATGGCGCTTCCACTCCGGCTGCTTCTTCAGGTGGGCGCCTTCCTTAGCGAGGATCTTGGCGGTGCGCTCGGGCGCGAAGCCCAGCTCGACGAAGGCCGGGCCGACATTGGCGACCTCGCGATAGTCGGCGATCTTGCCGTCGCTGAGCGTCATCATCGAGCAGCCTTCGAAGCCGACGCGCTTGCCTTTGGCCTCGGGCAATTTCGAGACGTAGCTGAACGTGTAGTAGGCGTAGAGCATGCGGCCGTCGCTCACCGGCCGGTGCATCTCCCACCGGAACTCTTCGGCCGTGCGATAGAACCAGTCGTCGATCATTTCGGCGATTTTTTCACGGCCCTTGAAGTCACCGTAGAAGACATCGTGATAGACGCCGTCGTCGGTGAACAGGCTGGCAAAGCCCTTGCCGTCGCGGCGTTCGACGGCGGCGCAAAAGGCCTTCAGCAGCGCTGAGATTTCCATCGTTATTCCTCCCGGATTTGCCGCAATCATGACTAAACTGGCGCTCGCGGCAAGAGACCGGCAAGGGAGGAGCCTGGACATGAGTTTCTGGATCATTGTCGGCATTCTGGTGGCCATCGGCCTGTGGCTGATCGCCGTCTACAACGGCCTGGTCGGCACCCGGAACCAGTCGCAGACGGCGTGGAGCCAGATCGATGTGCAGTTGAAGCGCCGCCACGATCTCATTCCCAACCTGGTGCAGGTGGTGAAGGACGCGATGGGCTACGAGCAGGAGACGCTCACCAAGATCGTCCAGGCCCGCAATAATGCCGTGGCGGCCAACGGCCCGGCGCAGGCCGGCCCGGCGGAAGCGGCCCTCACGCAGGCCACGCGTGGTCTCTTCGCTTTGATGGAGAACTATCCGCAGCTCAAAGCCAACGACAACGTGAAACAGTTGCAGGAAGAGCTGACGACGACCGAGAACAAGATCGCCTTCGCACGCCAGTTCTACAACGACTCGGTGAACAGCTATAACACCCGCCGCCAGACCTTCCCGGCCGTGCTCGCCGCAGCGTCCCTGGGCTTCGGGCCGATCGAACTCTTCAACATGCCCGAGAGCGAGCGCGAAGTGCCCAAGGTCGCGTTGCGCTAGGAGCGCCCAGGCGAGGGGCATGAGCGCTACCACCAACTTCGTCGCCGCCCAGAAACAGAACCGGCGCAACACGCTGCTGTTGCTGGCCGCCCTGACGGTGCTCGCGGCCGGCGTCGGCTATCTCTTGGGGGCGGTCCTCGAAGGCGGTGACTCAGTCGTAAGCCCGACGGGTGTGGCAGCAGCCGGGCTGCTTGCGGTGGTGAGCGTTCTGTGGAGCCTGATTTCGCTCGCCGTCGGCGACAAGATGGTGCTGGCCATGGCCGGCGCAAAGGAAATCGACAAGGCTGACGCGCCGCAGCTCTACAATGTGGTCGAGGAGATCTCGATCGCGTCGGGTGTGCCGATGCCCAAAGTGATGGTGCTGGACACCGAGGCGCTGAATGCTTTCGCGACCGGCAACCGGATCGGCAACGGCACCATCGCCGTCACGCGCGGGCTGCTGGACAAGCTCAGCCGCGACGAGCTGCAGGGTGTCGTGGCGCACGAAATGGCCCATCTCGCCAATCTCGACACCCGCTACATGGTGGTGGTCGGCGTGACCGTGGGCCTGATCGCGCTGGTCTGCGACATGGCGCTCAGGACCCTGAACTGGGGATCGGTGCAGCGCCGCGACGACAGCAAGGGCAAGTCGGGCGGCGGCCTCCTGATCATCGTTCTGCTCGTGGTGGCTATCCTGGCGCCGCTGGCCGCCAAGGCGGTGCAGATGGCGGTATCGCGCCAGCGCGAGTATCTTGCCGATGCGACCTCGGTGCAGTTCACGCGTAATCCCAACGGGCTGATCTCGGCTCTCGGCAAGCTCGCCGAAGCGGCGGCGCCTTTCCCCGGAGTGAGTCGTGCCACGCAACATCTCTTCATCGTCAATCCCGTGCAGACCTTCACCAGCAAGACGCCGGCGCTTCTGGCCACGCATCCCGATATCGAGGATCGCATCGCTCGCCTGCGCAATCTGGGCAGCTAGCGCGGGCCTCGCCGTCGCCTTCGACCTGCAGGGCCATCGCGGCGCCCGCGGGCTGGCGCCGGAGAACACGCTGGCGGGCTTCAAGCTGGCGCTCGATCTCGGGGTGACGACGCTCGAGACCGATCTGGCGATCACCAAGGACGACGTCGTCATCATCAGCCACGATCCGCTTCTCAATCCTGATCTGACCCGCGGTCCCGACGGCCAGTGGCTTGCGACGCCGGGTCCGGTCATCCGCACGCTTACACGCGATCAGCTCAAGGGCTACGACATCGGCCGCCTCAATCCGGCGAGCAAGTACGGACAGCAATGGCCCGAACAGAAGCCGGTCGACGGCCAGCGCTTCCCGACCCTCGCCGAGTTCTTCGCCCAGGCCGGTCCCGGCGTGCGCTTCAACATCGAGATCAAGACCGACCCCAACAAGCCGGACCTCACGGTCGATCCCGCCCGGTTCGCGGTCCTTGCCGTCGATGCCCTTCGCAAGGGCAAGGCCTCGGAGCGCAGCACCCTCCAGTCGTTCGACTGGCGCGGCCTTCTGGAAGTGAAGAAGCTGGCGCCCGAGATCGCCACCGGCTGTCTCACCATCGAGAGCAACAACTTCGACACCGTGCAACGCGCGAGCGGCCGGCCGTCGCCCTGGCTGGCGGGCCTCGACCTTGCGTCGCACGGCGGCTCGGTGCCACGGCTGGCCAAGGCCGCGGGCTGCGCCACCTGGTCGCCCTTCTGGCGCAATGTCGACGCAGGCAACGTGAAGGAAGCCCAGGCGCTCGGCCTGAAGGTGGTGCCCTGGACAGTCAATACGCCGGCCGAAATGGCCCGGCTGATCGATCTCGGCATCGACGGCCTGATCACCGACTACCCCGACCGGGCGCTACAGGTCCTTGCCGCCAAGGGCCTGAAAGTCCGCTAGACGATTGACTCCGGGGCCACCGTGTTCTGTATACAGAACCTATGCGCCCTTTTGCCTCCGAACCCGACCTGTCCGAACGTATTCACGACGCCGTCCTCGACGCCATCTGCTCCGGCGAGTTGAGATCGGGCGCCCGCATCACCCAGGAGGAACTCGCCCAGCAGTTCGGCGTCTCGCGCCAGCCGGTGCTGCAGGCGATGATGCTGCTCCGGCGTGAGGGCTTCCTGGTCGATGCCGGCCGCAAGGGCGTGTGCGTGACGCCCCTCGACGTCGATCATGCCCGCAATCTCTACGCCGTGCGGGCGGCCCTCGACGGCGTGGCGGCCCGGCTCGCGGCGGCACGCTACACGCCCCATCTTGTCCAGCGCGGCCGCCAGCTCATCGAGGTGGGACGACGCGTCGTGGCGACCGGCCACGTTCCCTCGGTCATCGAGGCCGACATCGATTTCCATCTCTTCATCTACGAGGCCTCGGGCAATCCCGTGATCGGCGAAACCGCCCAGCCGCACTGGCAGCATCTGCGCCGGGTGATGGCGGCGGCGTTGAGCGAGGAGGATCTTCGCGTCAGCGTGTGGGACGAGCATGAGGGCATCCTGCGCGCTCTCGAGGCCGGCCAGGTGGCCGAGGCCGAGGCGCTCTGCCGCGGCCATGCCGAGCAGATGGCCGACATTCTCACGGGACGTCTGAAGGTCGTGATTTCCCGCGCTGCCTGAGGCTGCGCAAACAACGAAGCAAGGAGGAACCGCCATGAACCTCACCTCTGAGCAGCTCAAGCAGTTCGACGAAGACGGCTATCTGTTCTTTCCGAACTATTTTTCCCCGCAGGAGACGGCGATCCTGAAGTCGGAGATTCCCGGCGTCTTCGCCCAGCGTCGCGAGGAGAACGTGCGCGAGAAGACCGGCGACGTGGTCCGCACCGCCTTCGCCGTGCACACCTATCATCCGGTGTTCGAGGCGCTGGTGCACAGCCCCCGCTTCGTCGAGCCGGCCGAGCAGCTCTTGAAGGACAAGACCTACATCCACCAGTTCAAGATCAACGGAAAGGCCGCCTTCGACGGCGACGTCTGGCAGTGGCACCAGGATTACGGCACCTGGAAAGCCGATGACGGCATGCCCGAGGCCCGCGCCATGAACCTCGCGGTGTTCGTCGACGAGGTGAACGAGTTCAACGGGCCCCTGTATTTCATCCCGAAGAGCCACAAGAAGGGCGCGATCGAGGCCAAGCACGACCTCACCACGACCTCGTATCCGCTGTGGGTGATCGACAACGACGTCATCGCCAAGCTGGTGGATCAGGGCGGCATCGTGGCCCCCAAGGGCGCCGCGGGCTCGGCGATCTTCTTCCACGGCACGCTGGTCCACGGCAGCCCGCCCAACATGTCGCCGTGGGACCGCCAGATCATCTATGTGACCTACAATTCCGTGCAGAACGCCATCACCCGCTACAAGCGCCCGGCCTATATCGCCCATCGCGATTTCACGCCGCTCGACGCCTGGGAAGACGATTGCGTGACGCGGGCCGCCCGCGGCAAAGCCGCGGCGGAATAATAAGGAAACTCCGGAGGAAACAATGAGTCTCCATCGCATGCTCCTGGCCCGCGCGGCCGAAGCCAAGCCGCTGCGCATCGGTGTGATCGGCGCCGGGAAGTTCGGCTCGATGTACCTGTCGCAGATCCCGACGACGCCGGGCATCCACCTGCTGGGCATCGCCGACCTCTCGCCGCCCCGCGCGCGCGAGAACCTGGCGCGGCTGGGCTGGAAGCCCGAAGTGACGGGGGCAACCTCGTTCGCCGAGGCCCGCACGCACGGCAGCACCTATCTCACCGAGGACTGGCGCGCGCTGGTGAGCCATCCCGAGATCGATATCATCGTGGAATCGACGGGCGATCCGATCGCCGCCGTCGAGCATGCGCTGGAAGCTTTTAGGCACGGCAAGAGCGTGGTGATGGTGACCGTCGAGGCCGACGCCTTCTGCGGGCCGCTGCTGGCCAAGCGCGCGGCCCAGGCCGGCGTGATCTATAGCCTTGCCTACGGCGACCAGCCGGCGCTGATCTGCGAGCTGGTCGACTGGGCACGCACCTCGGGCTTCGAGGTGACGGCGGCCGGTCGCGGCCACAAGTGGCTGCCGCACTTCGCGCAGTCGACGCCCGAGACCGTCTGGAAATACTGGGGCCTCAACGAAGAGCAGGCCAAGCGCGGCGGCTTGAACCCCAAGATGTTCAATTCCTTCCTCGACGGCTCCAAGCCGGCCATCGAGAGCACCGCGGTCGCCAACGCCACCGGCCTCACGCCGGCGCCGGATGGCCTCGCCTTCCCGCCCTGCTCGGTCGAGGACCTGCCGTTCGTGATGCGGCCGATCTCGGAAGGTGGCCAACTCCACCACAAGGGCCAGGTCGAGGTCGCCTCCTCGCTGGAGCGCGACGGCCGCGCCATTCCCTACGAGATCCGCAAGGGCGTGTGGGTCGTGTTCGAGGCCGCCACCGACTATCAGAAGAACTGCTTCGAAGAGTACATGCTCTGCACCGACCCCTCGGGTCGCTACTCCGTCATGTACAAGCGCTGGCACCTGATCGGTCTGGAGGTCGGCATGTCGGTGGCTTCGATCGGCTTGCGCAAGGAGCCGACGGGCTGCCCGATCGGTTTCCATGCCGACGTGATCGCCACCGCCAAGCGCGACCTCAAGCCCGGCGAAATGCTGGACGGCGAGGGCGGCTACACCGTCTACGGCAAGCTGTTCCCGTCGGAGAAATCGACGACGCTCGGCAGCTTGCCGCTCGGCCTCGCCCACAACGTAAAACTCCTGAAGCCGATCAAGGCCGGCCAGTCGCTCACCTACGCCGACGTGGCGATGGACGAGACGCTGACCGCCGTGAAGATACGCCGTGAGATGGAGCGGGATTTCGCGCCGGCCGCGTCCAAGATCGCCGCGCAGTAAGAAGCCCTCGTCGCCCCGACCGGAGGCGCCTGCTAGAGGGCGTGCTCCGGATCCTTGGCTTGATCCTTGGCAGCTGGCTTGCCCTCGGCCTCGTCGCGCTCCTTTTCCTTCCGCGCCTTGAGCAGCTTGCGGAGGATCATGTTGCGCTTCAGCGACGAGATATGGTCGATGAACAGGACGCCATCGAGGTGGTCGATCTCGTGCTGGACGCAGGTGGCCAGCAGCCCCTCGCAGGCCAGTTCCTGCTGCTTGCCGTCGCGGTCGAGATAGCGCACCCGCACCGTCGACGGCCGCGCGACGTCGGAATAGTGCTCGGGCACCGACAGGCAACCCTCCTCGTAGACGACGTCCTCTTCCGAGGCCTCGACGATCTCGGGATTGGCCATGAACAGCGGCCCGGTCTTGGTCTCCTCGCGATCGATATCGAGCACGATGACGCGCTTCAGCGCACCCACCT
>JAUXRT010000677.1 GCA_030681635.1 Reyranella sp. | reverse complement strand
TGGATGTCGGGTGCCTTCCAGGTCGGCCAGATCAACGTCACCTATGGCAGGCTCTGGATCGTCATCTTCTCGCTCATGGTGTTCGTCGCCCTGATCGCGCTGCTGCGCAAGACGCCGCTTGGCCTTTACATGCGCGCTGTCACCCAGAACCGCCCGATGGCCTCGGCGATGGGCATCCGCACGCCGCGCGTCGATGCTGTCACGTTCGGCCTGGGCTCCGGCATCGCGGGCCTCGCGGGCGTGGCGCTCAGCCAGATCGACAATGTCAGCCCCAACCTCGGCCAGGGCTACATCATCGATTCGTTCATGGTCGTGGTGTTCGGCGGCGTCGGCAATCTGTTCGGCACGCTGATCGGCGCGCTGACCCTGGGCGTGGTCAACAAGTTCCTCGAACCTTATGCCGGCGCGGTGCTGGGCAAGATCCTGGTGCTGGTGTTCATCATCCTGTTCATTCAGCGCCGCCCGCGCGGCCTGTTTGCGCTCAAGGGGCGGTCTGTCGAATGAAGGCCGTCAAATGATCACGCGATTCCTGTGGCGGGGCATGGACCGGAACGTGCGCCTGTTCGTTCTGCTCGTGCTGGCGATCGGCATTGCCCTGCCGCTGCTCAACCAGCTCGTGCCGCCGGGCAGCCCGTTCCATGTGCCGGCCTGGCTGATGCAGCTCATGGGCAAGTACCTCTGCTACGCGCTGCTGGCGCTCGCGGTCGACCTGGTGTGGGGCTTCTGCGGCATCCTCTCGCTCGGCCATGGCGCTTTCTTCGCCTTGGGCGGCTACTGCATGGGCATGTACCTGATGCGCCAGATCGGCAGCCGCGGCGTCTACGGCAATCCGCTCCTGCCCGATTTCATGGTGTTCCTGAACTACAAGGAGCTTCCCTGGTTCTGGTACGGCTTTAACCATTTCTGGTTCGCCATGATCATGGTGGTGGTGGTGCCGAGCCTGCTGGCCCTTGCGCTCGGCTGGTTCGCCTTCCGCAGCCGCGTCACCGGCGTCTATCTCTCGATCATCACGCAGGCGATGACGTTCGCGCTCATGCTGGCGTTCTTCAGGAACGACATGGGGCTGGGCGGCAACAACGGCATGACCGACTTCAAGGAGATCCTGGGCTTCTCCGTGCAGGCCGACGGCACGCGCGCGGCGCTCTATTTCGCTTCGGCCGTCGCGCTGGCGCTGGGGCTCGTGATTTCGGCGGCGATCGTCGGCTCGCGCTTCGGCAAGGCCTTGACCGCGGTGCGCGACGCCGAAAGCCGCATGCGATTCCTCGGCTACCGGGTCGAGGGTTATAAGCTCTTCGTGTTCGTGCTCTCGGCCGCCATGGCAGGCGTTGCCGGCGCGCTCTACGTGCCGCAGGTCGGCATCATCAACCCCAGTGAGTTCTCGCCGGCCAACTCGATCGAGGCCGTGCTGTGGGTGGCGGTCGGCGGCCGCGGCACGATGATCGGGCCGGTGATCGGCGCCATCATCGTCAACTTCGGCAAGACCTGGCTCACCGGCGCGCTGCCCGAAGTGTGGCTGTTTGCCCTGGGGGCGCTTTTCATCGTCGTGACGCTGCTGCTGCCCAAGGGCGTGGTCGGCCTGTGGGGCCAGATCAAGGCGCGCTCGCAGGCGAAGAAGGCGAGGGCGCCTGCATGAGCAGCACCAGAAGCACCTCCGCGCTCCTCTACCTCAGTGGCGTTACCGTCTCGTTCGATGGCTTCAAGGCGCTGAACAATCTCTCGCTCCTGGTCGAGCCCGGCGAGATGCGGGCCATCATCGGCCCCAATGGCGCCGGCAAGACCACCATGATGGACGTCGTCACCGGCAAGACGCGGCCCGATACGGGCGAGGTGGTGTTCGACGGCCGCGCCGACCTCACCAAGCTCGACGAGGCCAGCATCGCCACACTCGGCATTGGCCGGAAGTTCCAGAAGCCCACGGTGTTCGAGAACCATACCGTGCGCGACAACCTCGTGCTGGCGCTCGCGGGCCTGCGGAAATGGCACAGCCTCTTGCTGGCCGCGCCCACCAAGGCCGAGAACGACCGCCTGGCCGAGATCCTGTCGATCATCCGCATGGAGGAGCAGCAGCACATGCTGGGGGCGCGGCTCAGCCACGGCCAGAAGCAGTGGCTGGAGATCGGTATGCTGCTGGCCCAGGATCCCAAGCTGCTGCTGGTCGACGAGCCGGTCGCCGGCATGACCGACGTCGAGACCGAGACCACGGCGCAGGTGCTGCGCGAGATCAACAAGACGCATTCGGTCGTCGTCGTGGAGCACGACATGAGCTTCGTGCGGGCGCTGGGCGTCAAGGTGACCGTGCTGCACGAGGGCTCGATGCTGGCCGAGGGCACGCTCGACCAGGTGAGCGCCGATCAGCGCGTCGTCGAAGTGTATCTGGGGCGATAGCAATGCTCGCAGTCCAGAACGTCGACCTCTACTACGGCGCGGCCCAGGCGTTGCGCTCCGTCTCGCTGTCGGCCTCGATCGGCCGGGTGACCTGCCTGCTCGGCCGCAACGGTGTCGGCAAGACCAGCCTGCTGCGCGCCATCGTCGGCCTGCAGCCGATCGCCTCGGGGTCGATTGCGCTGGAAGATCAGGAAATCTCCAAGCTTCCGCCCTACGAGCGGGCGCGGCGCGGCGTGGCGCTGGTGCCGCAAGGCCGCGAAATCTTCCCGCTGCTGACGGTGAAGGAAAACCTCGAGACCGGCTTTGCGCCGGTCGGTCGCGAGCACAAGAAGATCCCCGACGAAGTGTTCGAGCTCTTCCCGGTGCTCGATTCGATGTTGAAGCGCCGCGGCGGCGATCTCTCGGGCGGCCAGCAGCAGCAACTCGCCATCGGCCGCGCGCTCACCATGAGGCCCAAGCTGCTGGTCCTCGACGAGCCGACCGAAGGCATCCAGCCCTCGGTGATCAAGGACATCGGCCGCGCCATCACCTTCCTGCGCCAGCGCGGCGACATGGCGATCCTGCTGGTCGAGCAGTATCTCGATTTCGCCCACGAGCTGGCCGACGATTTCGCGGTCATGGACCGCGGCGAGGTCGTGATGTCCGGCACCCGCGAGACATTCGACGCCGAGGCCGTGCGCCGTCACATGACGGTCTAGGCGAGAAAATCTAAAGAGGGGCCTGGGCGCCGCGCACGAGGCGGCCCGGCCGCTCGCCGGTCAATTCGTCGTTCTGCACCGTCTCGACGCCCGACACGAAGGTATGGCGATAGCCCGAGGCGCGCTGGATCAGGCGGCGGCCGCCGGCCGGCAGGTCGTAGACCACCTCGGGCCGCTTGAGCGACAGCGCGTCGAAGTCGATGACGTTGATGTCGGCCTTGTGGCCCGGTGCCAGCAAGCCGCGATCGGCAAGCCCGTAGGACAGCGCCGTGCCGCGGGTCTGCTTGGCGACCAGGAATTCGAGGTCGAGCCTCGGCCCCCTGCTGCGGTCGCGGCCCCACAGGGTCAGCAGCGAGGTGGGCGAGGAAGCGTCGCAGATCACGCCGACATGGGCACCGCCATCGGCCACGCCCAGCACGGTCGCCTTGTCGGTGATCATCTCGTGCACCACGTCGAGGCTGCCGGCCGAATAATTCTCGAACGGCAGCATCAGCAGGCCCTTGCCGCCCTGCGCGAGGATCGCCTCCAGCGCGACGTCCTGCGGCGTGCGGCCGGAGCGTTCGGCGATGGCGGCGACCGAGTTGGCGAGATCGGGCTC
>JAUXRT010000676.1 GCA_030681635.1 Reyranella sp. | reverse complement strand
CTCGGCGCTGATCGGCGAGGAGGGCCGCGCCTTCTATTACATTTCCGCCGGTCTCGAACGTGCCCGCGCCCACACCGCGGCCCGCGCCATCGGCCTGGCGCGCGGCGCGCTGGAGGATGCCACCGCCTATGCCCAGGAGCGCCAGCAGTTCGGCCAGGCGATCGGCGAATTCCAGAACACGCGCTTCCGGCTCGCGCGCATGGCGACCGAGATCGAGGCGGCGCGCCAGCTCATGTACTTCGTCTGCGACGAGATCGACCAGAAGCGGCGCTGCGACAAGGAAGCAGCGATGGTGAAGTTCTTCGCCTCCGAAATGGCCGAGCGCGTGACCTCGGAGGCGCTCCAGGTGTTCGGCGGTGCGGGCTACACGACCCTGCATGCGGTGGAGCGCTACTGGCGCGACGCGCGGCTCACCAAGATCTTCGAGGGCACCTCGGAGATCCAGCAGCGCATCATCTCCGATCACCTGCTCGGCAAACCCAAAGCGGCGTAGGGTCTTTCCGACTGGCGCAAACTCACCTCACCCTGAGGAGCGGTCCGCAGGACCGCGTCTCGAAGGGTGGGATCAACGCTGTTGTAGCCCATGCTTCGAGACGGCCACTTCGTGGGCACAGGGCGGGGGTTACCCCGCCCGACTCAGCATGAGGTCATTTATCGACTGGCGGAGGCGATTCAATGCTTGTCGGAGAGGCTCTAGGGGCGGCAATCAGAACCGGTACGAAACCGCCACCTGGCCCCAGTCGCCGTTCAGCCGGTTGGTGTTGCTGATGTCGTGCAGCCATTTCAGCACGATGGCGGCGCGGCCCTTGAACGCCTCCGGCGTCCACAGGACCGCGGGGCCGAGGCCGAACGACTCGCCCATGAAGGCGCCCAGTGCGGCGCCACTGCCGGTGTCCGGCCCGATCTGCTTGTACCAGTAGCCTTGCAGGCCGAGGGCGAAGGTCGGGGCGAGGAACTGGTTGGCCATGAAGTCGAGATGGAACTCGGTGCCGCTGGTGTAGTCGGTGGCGGTGTTGGTGGTGTTGAGCATGATGCCCGGCAGCACCGTCAGCTCGGTACCCGTGGCCTTGTGGAACCAGGTGAGTCCGACCTGGGTGTCGAAGGCCCAGTAGTTGCGGCCGACGTTGATCAGCGAATTGACGTTGTAGCGGCCGGTCGGCGCCACCACCCATTGCGCCAGCTTCACGTGCAGTTCGCCGAAGCTCCAGTAGAACGCGAACGGGTTCAGCAGCATGTCGCCGAAGCCGGAATCGGTGGCGCCGTTGGAAAGCGTTCCGAACCGGCTGGTGTCGAGCGAGACGTTCATGCTGGCGGTGCCGAACACCGGCGCGGCGGCGCCGACCTGCAGGCGGCCGCCGAGGATCTGCGGCTCGAAAGCATAGGAGCCGGCAAGGTATTCGTAGACCGCCGAGGCGCTGAGGCCGAACGTGGCGCGACCGCGCAGCACGGCGCGCTGGCTCTGGCCGCCGAACATCAGCGTCTGGCTGGCGACGGTGAAACCGGGCTCGGGCGCCACCGCCGTCAGGAACGATCCGAAGGCGCCGGCGAAATAGTAGCTTGCGGCGCCTTCACTCGCCCGGGCGGACGATGCGCAAACGCAGGCCACGATACCGGCCAACGCGCTCAAGGGCTTGCAGACTGACATGGCGGCAGTCTACTCCCGCCCAGCCAATCAGGCGCGCATACCTATGTTACATTTTCGGCCGAAGGTGACGTGATGGACGAACTCTCCCCGCTCGGCCGCATCCTGCGCGGTGTCGCGATGGTCATCGCCACCGGCACGGTGCAGGTGATGGCGCAGCTTGCGCTCAGCCGCCTGATGGATGTCATCCCGACGCCGAAGCGCTCGACGCACCAGACCTCCTACATGATCCTGCACAGCGTGCTGGCCGTGCTGGTGCTGATGGCGGGCCATGCGCTGCAGGTCACGATGTGGGCGGCGCTCTACTACGACTGGGGCGAGCTCGGCAGCTTCGCCCACGCGTTCTACTTCTCGCTCGCCAGCTTCACCACGCTGGGCGCCAACGACCTCACCCTCTCGAACGGCCATCGCATCGCCGGTGCCGTCGAATCGGCGGTCGGCATGCTGATGTTCGGCTGGTCGACGGCGCTGCTGGTCCGCGTGGTCCAGCGCACGGACCGCGACTACGAGAAGTGACGGGGCATTGAGACTCTCACGCTCATGCTCCTCTCCCCCGCTAGGGGGAGAGGAGCATGAGAAGAGAACCATGAGACGCAGACCTAACGCCCCAGCAGGTTCGCGCGGACGTTTGCCCAGAAGCCCGGCGCCGTGGGCGTCGATCGGCTGGCGGCGGCCATCTTGCGGTAGAGGTCGCCCAGCGAGCGGCGGCCGCCATGGGCGCGGAGCTTGGTGCCGTCGGCACCGGGCATCAGGGTCAATTCACGGGTGTGGAACACTTCGAGGCCCGGCCGGTGGCCGATGCTCACCACCGAGGTCTCGGGCAGCTCCTCGATCAGGAGCTTCATGACGTTCTCCTGGCCG
>JAUXRT010000665.1 GCA_030681635.1 Reyranella sp. | reverse complement strand
CGCGACTTCAGCCAGTTAGCGATCTCGAGGCCGCTTTTCTCGTGATGGCGCAGCCGCACACCCATGGTGCGCAGGCCGCGAAGGGCCAGGTAGCAATCGTCGGGCGCGGCGTGGAAGCCGAACGACTGGCAGGCGGTCTTGGCGGTCTCGAACAGCGGCCGTGTCGCGCAGGAGATGATGCCCATCATCGCGTCGGAGTGGCCGACGATGTACTTGGTGCCGGCATGGACCGAGATATCGCAGCCGTGCTCGAACGGCTTGAAGTAGAGCGGTGTCGCCCAGGTATTGTCGATGATCACGATGGCGCCGTGCTTCTTGGCGATAGCGGCGATGGTGTCGACGTCTTGCACTTCGAAGGTCTGCGAGCCGGGGGCTTCCAGGTAGACGATCTTGGTGTTAGGCCGGATCATCTTCTCGATGCCGGCGCCGATCATCGGATCGAAGTAGGTGGTCTCGACGCCGAAATTCTTGAGCGTGGTGTTGGAGAAGCGCCGGGCCGGACCGTAGGCATTGTCGGTGACCAGCATGTGATCGCCGGACTTGAGGAAGCCCACGATGGCGCCAGTGACGGCGCCGAGGCCCGACTGCACGGCGATGGAGCGGTGCGCGCCTTCGATGGCGGCGACGGCATCTTCCAGCGCCTTTTGCGTCGGCGTGCCGTTGCGGCCGTAGCCGAAGCCCTCGAACGGGATTCGATTCTCGAACTTCTCCATCGTCGGAGAGAGGATCGTCGAGGCGTGATAGACGGGCGGATTGACGATGCCGAAATTATTGTCGGGATCGCGGCCGGCGACGGCCAAAACAGTGTCGGGTCTGGTATAAGTTTTCTTGGAGGTCATGTCCTCGACTATGGCACAGGCTTTACGCTGGCGGCCAGCGATAGACCTCCGGCCACAAGACCCTTGGATCCTGCAATTCCCTGGTTTCGCTACGCACGGGCTGAAATCCTGCCTTGCGATAAGTGTCGAGCGCCCTGGGATGGTCGAGGGTGTTGGTGTTGAGGATCACGCCCGCCGATTCGCGGGTAAAAGCCCGCTCGATTGCGCGATCGAGCAACCAGGGTCCAATCCGCCGGCCGATGTAATCGAGCGTGAGGCCGAAGAAGACGATCTCGTTGTCCTGCAATTCGAAGTAGCCGACCAGCGCACCGTCGTGACGGGCGACGTGAAGTTCGTGGCCCGGCGTCGCGAGCAGCGCGGCGAGGGCCGCGTCGGCCAGCAACCGCCGTTCGTACCAGAGCCAGGGGCGGCCGACGCGATCGTAGAGTTCGCGATAGAGGGCGACGGTGGGTGAGGCCACACGCTCGATCGACACGTCGAGATCGGGCGGCCGGCCGCGCCGTGCCCAGCCGGCGCGCGAGATCTCCAGATGCGTGATGGTGACCGCGATCCGCCCGTCGCTGCGTGGCGGCGGCTGATGCGCGAAGAGGTCAGGGACCGCTTTAGGCACCCGTGACGATAGGCGTGTCGGCACGGCCACCCCATTCGGTCCACGAGCCGTCGTAGATGGCAGCCTCAGGCGCGCCCGTCAGATAGAGGCCGAGGCCCACGACGCAGGCGGTGACACCCGAGCCGCAGCTTGCCGTGACCTTCTTCGAGCGATCGATGCCGGAGGCCGCGATGCGGGCCGCGAGCTTGTCGGCCGGCAGCATGGTGCCGGTCGCGGGATCGATCAGCTCGTTGTAGGGCAAATTGAACGCGCCCGGCATGTGGCCGCCGCGCAGGCCGGCGCGCGGCTCCGGCGCCTCGCCGCGGAAGCGGGCGGCGGCGCGGGCGTCGACGATCTGCTCGCGCTTGCTGGTGATGAGGCCCAGCACGTCGTCGACCGAGCGCACCAGCGTATTGTCGAGGCGGGCGGTGAAGTGGCGGTCGCGCGGCGGCGTCGGGTCGTCCGTCACCGGGCGGTTTTCGCGCAGCCATTTCGGCAGGCCGCCGTCCAGGATGGCTACGTCCTTGTGACCCATGGTGCGGAACATCCACCAGACTCGGCAAGCGCCGGTCATCGGCGTGGTGTCGTAGATCACGATCTTGTTGCCGTCGCCCAGGCCAAGCTTGCGCACCCGCGAGGCGAATTTCTCGGGTGGCGGCAGCATGTGGGGGAGCGGGCTCTTCTCGTCAGCGATCTCGTCGATGTCGAAGAACACCGCACCGGGGATGTGCGCTTGCGCGAATTCGGCCTTGGGGTCGCGCTTCTGCGCCGGCAGGTAGAACGAGCCGTCGACGATGCGGACGTCGGGAGCGTCGAGGCGGGCGGCCAGCCAGTCGGTGCTGACGAGCGCATCGGGTCTTGCTTAATCCATCTCGTATTCCCCTCTTTTGGACCGCGAGCGTCCCGCTCGCTCATGCGCATGAGCGAGCGGGACGCTCGCGGTCCGGAAGATTTATGCCAATGAGATGACGAACCGGCGGTTCATCTTGCCCTTGTTTTCAATTTTGATGCATTCGACGCGGCCGATCTCGCCGGTACGCAAAACATGGGTGCCGCCGCAGGCCTGCAGATCGACACCCTCGATCGCCAGCAGACGCACGCGGCCGGCACCCATCGGCGGGCGCACGCTCATGGTCTTCACCAGTTCGGGCCGCGCATTCAGCTCCGCGTCGGTGATCCATTGCGGCGTCACCGGCCGGTCGAGCGCGATCAACTTGTTGACCTCTTCCGGGACCCATTCCTTGGCCGGCACCTCGCCCTCGAGGTTGAAGTCG
>JAUXRT010000663.1 GCA_030681635.1 Reyranella sp. | reverse complement strand
CGCGGCGCTGTCGACCAGCGCGGTCGTCTACGGCGGCTCGGTCGCGGCCGGCAGCTACATGCTGGTGGCCGAGATGGTGGGCTGGGGCGTGCTCGCCTTCTTCCTGTCGATAAGCCTCATCATGGCGCTGATGCAGGCGCTCGAGATGGTCGAGACGATCTGGCGCCGGCGCTGGTCGCGTGAGGCATTGCCCGCAGCGGAGATGATCGTGCGTCAGCCGGCCAATCGGGAATGGCCCAAGGTCTCGCTGCATCTGGCGATCTGCAACGAGCCGCCGGCGATGGTGATCCAGACGCTGGAGTCGCTCGCCGCGCTCGACTATCCCGACTACGAAGTCATCGTCATCGACAACAACACCAAGGACCCGGCGGTGTGGCGGCCGGTGCAGGACTATTGTGCGTCGCTGGGCGAGCGGTTCCGCTTCTTCCATTTCGACGTGATGAAGGGCTTCAAGGCCGGCGCGCTGAACTACGTGCTCAGCCAGACCGCGCCCGACGCCAAGGTGATCGGTGTCATCGACAGCGACTACGAGGTGCGCTCCGACTGGCTGAAGGCGCTGGTGCCGTACTTCGACGACCGCAAGATCGGCTATGTGCAGGCGCCGCAGGACCATCGCGACTGGACCGGCGACCGCTTCAAGGAAATGCTGAACTGGGAGTATGCCGGCTTCTTCGACATCGGCATGTGCCTGCGCAACGAGTACGACGCCATCATCCAGCACGGCACCATGACTCTGGTCCGCCGCGACCTGATGGAAGAGATGGGCGGTTGGGCGACCTGGTGCATCACCGAGGATACCGAGCTTGGCCTGCGCCTGATGGAGCAGGGCTACGGCGCCATGTACAGCCGCGAGCGCTTCGGCAAGGGACTGACGCCCGACCATTTCGCCGGCTACAAGAAGCAGCGCTTCCGCTGGGCCTACGGCGCCATGCAGATCATGAAGGCGCATACGGCCAAGATGCTGGGCAACAGCACCAAGCTCACGCTGGGGCAGAAGTATCACTTCGTGGCCGGCTGGGCGCCGTGGTTCGCCGATGCGCTCAACCTCATCTTCACCTGGGCCGGCCTCGCGTGGTTGCTGGCCGTGCTGCTGCCGCCGCTGTTCGGCATCAAGCCGGTCGGCCTGCCGCCGGCGGAATTCATCCTGCCCACGATCGGCATCTTCGTCTTCAAGCTGCTCTATTCCTTCGGCCTCTATTTCGACCGCGTGAAGTGCACGTTCCGCCAGAGCATCGGCGCGTCGCTGGCCGGCCTCGCGCTCACCTATACGGTGGGCCGCGCGGTGATCTACGGCCTGGCGACCTCCAGGCTTCCGTTCATGCGCACGCCGAAGATGGACGAACGCGCCACGCTGGGCATGGCGCTCGGCATGGCGCGCGGCGAGGCGGTGCTCGCCGTCCTGCTGTGGCTCGGTGCGGCGGCCCTGTGGGTCAACAACGGCGTCCTGGACCCCGAGGCGAGGCTTTGGGCGATCTTCATGATCGTCCAGTCACTGCCCTATGCCGCGGCGGTCTACGTGTCGGTGGTGAATGCCCTGGAGCAGATGCGCCATACAAGGGCCGTCTTCGAGGCCGCCCCCGCGCCCCGGGTCGTCGACCCGTCGATGCAGCCCGCCCAGTAATCTGCTAGCGTCGAATCATGCCTACGTTTGAATCACGCCACGGCCTCGATTCGCGCGCCGGCACGGCCCTTTTCCTGAAACGCTGGCTGCGCCGGCCCTTCTCGATGGGTGCAGTCATTCCGAGCGGTCGCCTGCTGACCGAGGCCATGGCGCGCGAAACAGTGCAGGCCCTGGAAGGCCGGCCCGGTCATGTCGTGGAGCTGGGGGCCGGCACCGGCGAGGTCACCAAGGCGCTGCTGGCTGCCGGGATTCCATCGACGCGGCTGGCCCTGGTCGAACGCGACCCCGAACTGGCCGCCTTCCTGCGCCGCCACTTCACCGAACCGCGGATCATCGAAGGCGATGCGGCGCGTCTGCCGGAACTGCTGGCCGAGAATGGGATCGCGACGATCGCCGCCGTGGTGTCCGGCCTGCCGCTGCTGTCGCTGCCGGCGGATATCGTGAACGGCATTGTGCGCGGCGTGTTCGAGGCGCTGCCCCGGGGCGGCGCGTTCATCCAGTTCACCTATGGCCCGACGCCGCCCGTGCCGAGCGCCCTGCGTCGGGACCTGCGCCTGGTCGGCACCCGTGGCGGTCGCATCTGGCGCAATATTCCGCCCGCCGTCGTCTGGACCTTCAGAAGGCCACCGGCGGCGTGACATCTTTCCGTTTTGATGCAGCCTTGCGAGACGAGATCACCGATCGCCTTGGACGCTTTGACCGGCGCCGCCGCGAGGATGGCGGAACGCTCAAGCATGCTGCGGTCGCCATCGTGGTGGTTGAATCCGACTCGCCCGGGGAGGCTGCGTTCCTGCTGACCAAGCGCACGCCGCGGCTGCGCGCGCATGGCGGGCAGTGGGCCCTGCCGGGCGGCCGGCTCGATCCCGGCGAAACCGTCGAACAGGCGGCCCTGCGCGAGCTGGAAGAGGAGCTGGGCGTCTCGGCCGCCTCCGCCGACGTCCTGGGAACGCTCGACGATTATCCGACGCGCTCGGGCTATCTCATCGCGCCCGTCGTGGTGTGGATTTCGGGTGGCGTGACGGTGACACCCAATCCGACGGAAGTGGCCGCGGCCTACCGTATCCGCTGCGCCGAGCTATTCCGCGAAGGCTCGCCCGAGATCGTGGCGATCGAGGAATCCGACCGGCCGATCATCCGCCTGCCGCTGCCCGTCGCCACGGTCAATGCGCCGACGGCGGCCGTGCTCTACCAGTTCCGCGAGGTGGCGCTGGCCGGGCGCGACACGCGTGTCGACCATTTCGAGCAGCCGGTCTTCGCCTGGCGGTGAGGTCTTGGTGCCACACCGGGCGCGTTGCCGGCACTTTGCCTGCACGCCGCCGGGGCTGGCCCCAAATAGGGCCTATTGACCTATTCCTATCCTCGCGATATTCCTATCTCACCTCGCAAAACCCGCGAGGACAGAGGAGGAGACATGACCCCGGAAGAAGCCCTCGAAAGCCTGGAGACTTTTGGCGGCCAGTCGTCGGTGCCGCGGATCTACGCCGACATGGGCATCACGCGCCTCAGGATCCTGATTGCCGAGAAGAACAAGCCGCCGGTGCCCAGCGCCATGGACCGCATGCCGGTGCCGCGGCTGAATTACAATCCGCTCGACCGCGCGCTGGGACGCGAGACGCCGCCGGATCCGGCGGCCGCGCAGGGGACAACGCCCGACGCTGCTCGACCTAAGACGTTGCTGCAAAAGGCGCTGGCCAACCCGCGGCGTGTGCGCACGCCCGTCCGCCAGCGGGCGTCGTTCCGGTATCATCTCAGGATCTGCGGCTCGGTCGCGGAGGCGGCGGCGCGCGCCGGCGTCAATCGCGGCTCGCTCTATCGCTGGCGGGCCCAGTTGCCGAAATTCGCCAAGCTTTGGGACGAAGCCATCGCCCATCACGCGCGCGAGGTCGGCGACGACATCGTGCTGCAGGCCGGCCAGGTCGAGGTCCAGCCGGTGTTCTACGAAGGCAAGAAGGTGGGCGAGCGGCGCCGGATCAACACGCGGCTCCTGATCCACGTGCAGAGGCGCATGGACGGCGAGCGCCATCGTGCCGAGGACCGCGCCGAGCGGCGCGAGCTGGCGCTGCTCAAGGCCCGGCCGATCGACGAGGCGGCCCTGGCCGAGCGACTCTTCTCGATGCTGGAGAAGCGCCTCGAAAATGGACACCTGGCGACTCCCGCCGCGACGCCGGTGCGCGAGGATTCCGCCAGCGGCGACAAAGGCTTGGCCGCTGCGGCGTGACTCCCGACCGGACGTGAGGGACGTGACTCCTGTTTTGCGATCAGGATCGCCCGTCTCGCGATCAGGATCGCGCGCTGAGCGTGACGGCAGGCACGGACCGGCGCTTCAGGAAGACCGTGGTCTCCT
Source organism: Reyranella sp. (assembly GCA_030681635.1). Classification (GTDB taxonomy): domain Bacteria; phylum Pseudomonadota; class Alphaproteobacteria; order Reyranellales; family Reyranellaceae; genus Reyranella. Next base: position 695 of record JAUXRT010000663.1, on the reverse strand, counting down.
GTTCCATCACCGGCTCGTCGCGCTGATTGATCGTGACCTGGCGGATGCGGGCCACGCCCCGGTCGGGCTTGGACGACGACAGCCGGAGCTCGGTGATATCGGTGACCACCCGCAGCGTGTCGCCGGGACGGACCGGCCGCGGGAACTGGACCTCGCCGATGCCGGGCGATCCCAGGCTGCTGGCACGGAAGATTCCGAGATCGAGCCACAGCCGCAGCGTCACGCACATCGTGTGGAGACCCGATGCGATCAGGCCGCCATAGGTCCATCTCTTGGCGAACTCCGCATCGATATGAAACGGCTGCGGATCCCATTGCCGTGCAAACTCGATGATGCCGGCCTCGGTCATGGTCATGCCGCCGCTCATGAAGCGGTCGCCGATCTTGAAATCATCGTAGTAGCGATCGGTCACAGAACCAGCTCCCAGCCGAGAGTCACCGCGGTGCCCATTTTGCCGCCGATTGTGTCGAGTCTGAGACGTCGGTTGGCCACGTCTTTTGCCGGTGACTGTGCTAGCTTGCCGGCCGAAAGATAATGGGAGGCGAGAAATGCGTTCGAACCCGACACGCCGCCGCGCGCTGGCAGTGGCCGGCGCTGCAGGCGCTTTGCTGGCGGCCCCCGCCATTGCCCAGGCGCCGTGGCCCAACAAGACCGTGCGCTTCGTCGTGCCGTTCCCGCCAGGCCAGGCCGCCGAC
>JAUXRT010000652.1 GCA_030681635.1 Reyranella sp. | reverse complement strand
AGCGAGAAGATGGCGAGATCCATGCCCGCGCCCTGCTGGGTGGACAGCGGCACGTAGATCGTCCAACCGGTGCCGACGCCACCGCCGATCAGGGCCGAGAGCAGCAGCAGGATGAAGGCCGGCGGCAGCAGCCAGAAGCTGATGTTGTTCATGCGCGGGAACGCCATGTCGGGCGCCCCGATCATCAGCGGCACGAACCAGTTGCCGAAACCGCCGATCAGGCCGGGCATCACGACGAAGAACACCATGATCAGGCCGTGGGCCGTGACGATCGTATTCCAGAAATGACCGTTCGGCGTGCCGTCGGCGCCGTTGAAGTACTGCACGCCCGGCGACATCAGCTCGAGCCGCATGTAGACCGAGAACGACGCGCCGATCAGGGCGGCCAGGATCGAAAACACCAGGTACATCGTGCCGATGTCCTTGTGATTCGTGCTGTAGACGTAACGACGCCAACCGGTCGGCGTGTGATGGTCGTGATGATCGTGGCTATGGTCGTGGGAGGCGCCGTGCGCGGTGGCCATTATCGTATCTCCTGCGGAGAGCGCTTAGCGGGTGGCGGGAGGGGTGGCGGAAGCGACGTCGGTCGTGGGCAGCAGCCCCGCCGACTTCTTCTTCTGCTCGACCCACTTGTCGAAGTCGGGCTTGGCAAGCGCGCGCACCGCGATCGGCATGTACGTGTGGCCGTTGCCGCAGATCTGCGAGCACTGGCCGAAGTAGTAGCCTTCCTTGGTGACGTTGATCCAACCTTCGTTGAGACGGCCGGGGATCACGGTCTTCTTGATGCCGAAGCCCGGGACGGTCCAGCCGTGCATGCTGTCGGCAGCGGTACCGATGATCCGGATCGTGGTGCCGATGGGAACGACCATCTCCTCATCCACCGCCAGGAGGCGGGGCTGGTTCGGCTTCAGCTTGACGCGATCGGCCTCGCTCAGGATGCGGCTCTCGACCGTGAAGTTGCCTTGGTCGGGATAGGCATACGACCAGTACCACTGGTGACCGGTGACCTTGATCGTGAAGGCGGCGTCGGTGGCCTTGTCACCGTAGTACAGCAGCCGGAAGGACGGGATCGCGATGACCACGAGGATGAGGATCGGGATGATCGTCCAGGCGATCTCGAGGACCGTGTTGTGCGTGGTGGCGGTCGCTGTCGGGTTGCGCGAAGCGTGGAAGCGCCACATCGCGTAGACCAGAAGAAACGCCACGAACACGGAGATCACCGTGATGATCACCAAGAGAATATCGTGCAGCGACGCGACCTTCTCCATCAGCGGCGTATAGGACGCCGGGAAATCCATCTGCCATTCGTGCGGCACGCCAATGACCGGCTGCGCGCTGGCGCTGCTCGCGGCGCCGAGACCCGCGATCGCCGACAGAACTCCCAAAATGCCCAATACGCGCTTGCCGATCATGCATCCGTCCCCTTGAGCGGCACCGAATTCCTTCAGGATTCCGAACCGCAAAATCCCCCGCATTTCACAGCGGTTAGTACCAGATATAGCTCTGGCAGGTAACGGGTTTTCACCCCCACTCGGTATGTGGCGGCCGGTCGCAGTCGCTATCGCAGGGCGGCCGAAAGCGCCTCGCCGTAGCCCGCAACCTGCACGCGGCCGGCAAAGGACGGCGTGGCCGTCCCGCGCTGAAACCGGCCGTTCTCGTAGCCAAAAAGCCGTCCACCCGAGGAGTCCGTCACCGAAACGACGTGGAACAGGCCATCGCGCGCCCGTCCCAGGCGGACGATGAGATCGACGCGACTCTCCAGCACACCAGCCATTGCCTCCGGAATGGCGACGACACTCGCCCGTTCGCCACGCGACAGAGCCGCCCCCAGCGCCGTCTCGAGTGCGGGCAAATCCGGTGCCTGAACCGAATCGACGAGGAGCAAATCCGGGCGCAGCCGTACGCCGGCCGCCAGAAGTGCTGCGAAGGACGCCGCGCCCGCCGCGTCGGACGAAACCGCAAGCTCGACCTTCGACGGCAACGGCCAGTTGAACGAGCGATGCCGCGCCACGGTGACGATCCGCGCCGCGCCGAAGTCGCGGGCGATCGCGGCCAGCAGCGCGGTCTTGCCCGAGCCCTCCGGCCCCGCGACCAGCACTTTCAGGCAGCAGCGCGCCGCGATCCTCAAGAGGCCGGCGATCGGACGATCGAGCATCTCCGAGGCGATCAGGCGTTCGAAGGTCGCGGCCCCCGGCTCGCCGCGGCGCAGCACCAGCACCGGCCCGGACGGCGCCGCGGGCGGCATCACCAGCGTGCCTTCGCTGCCGTCGCGCAGACGAAAATCGGCGATGCCCGACGGCGGCACGCGGACGAGACGGGCAACGACGTCGAGCAGGTGTCCGCGATCGCGGAACCGCTCCACCGCCGGCACGAGGATGCCATTGCGCTCGACGAAGACGGCGTCGGGTCCGTTGACGACAACCGCCTGGATGGAACGGTCGGCCCATAGCCTGTCGATCAATCCGAGGCCGCAGATCTCGCTCAGTGCCAGCAAGGCCAGTCTTTCGCGGGCCTCGACCGGCTGGTCGGCCAGGACTGCGTCGATGGCCTCGCGCGCCGCTGCGCGATCGACAACAGTCTTGAGCTGCGCACGTGCGCCGGCAACGACCCTCGCCAGCAGTCCATCGAACGAGACCAGCGGCGAGGGTGGCGCCTGGAACGTCGAGTCCGGCACGCGAGGGGCCGGCGGTGCGGGTTCGTCACCAGTCCATGGCTTGGCATTCGGCGGCGGTTCGGCCGCAAAGACGACGAGTGCCGGCTCGGGCGCCTGCCGTTGCTGGAGCAACACCTCGGCCACCAGCCGGCGCAGTTCGAAGCTGGTCAGCGTGACGCCGCGCGTGCGGAAGGAGTTGTGCACGAGTTCGCCGATCGCATAGGCGATCTCCGGCGGCGAGCGGCTCTTGTCGAGCAAGGCGCGAACCGCACCGTCCATGCCGCCGCAGAAGGCCTGCCAGGTTTCCTGCATCTGGCGCCCGCGGGTGGCGTCGCCGGGCAAGGGAAAGATCCGGTCGAGCGACCGCGCGCCCGACGGCATCTCGCCTGCCGTGGTGCTGGGCCGTTCGAGCACGGAACTCTCGGGGGATGGCCCGTTGCCAAGCCTGTCCCCGCCGCTCAGGGCGGTCATCGACCAATCCGCTTAAAGAATGACTTCCCAAAATACGCGACCGGCACCGGCAGACCCGCCGGCCCCACCCGATCAGCGCGGTACTGTACCCACCGGAGCCCCAAAAACCACGGCAAACGATGCACATCTCGGCCGGGCGCCGCCACCAAGTTGCCGCTTGTCTTTCGACCGATGGCCTTTAAGGTCCCGCGCCGTTGCACTTTCCGCCGTCTTTCTCATGCGCAGGAGCGCTGCCGCCATGGACAAGGAAAACACCCTCTACATCGATCTCAAGGACGGCCGCGTCGTCATCGAGATGCGCCCCGACCTCGCCCCCAAGCACGTGGCGCAGATCAAGAAGCTCGCGCGCGAGGGCAAGTACGACGGCGTGGTCTTCCATCGCGTGATCGAGGGCTTCATGGCCCAGACCGGCGATCCCGACGGCACCGGCAGCGGCGGCATGGGCGACCTGCTGAATGCCGAGTTCTCGAAGG
>JAUXRT010000640.1 GCA_030681635.1 Reyranella sp. | reverse complement strand
TGCCGGTTGCCGCCGCCGCCCGGTCAGCGCCTGGGCGGACCTTAGCGCTTTGCGCCGGGGTGCTGCTGTCAAACATGCCGCAACCCGCCATGAGTGCCAGCGTCGACACGCCGATCAGCCCAAGCCAAAGGCGCTGGCTGCCGCTCGCGTCTAGTTTTCGCTGCATCGTCGTCACCCGCTCGAAGCCCGGCATGGCCGCTGTATTAGCGGAGACCGAGAGGAAGTTTGACCCGTCTGTTGTCGCAGCCTACCTATATCAAGGCACTCGGCGACCCGGGCAGACGAGTACTAGGTATGGTACCGGGATGCTGAAAATACCGCAAGAAACGCCCCAAGGGCAATGATTCAGAAGGGGAAACGCATGTCGGAGACGCCTGCCCCAGCTGGTTTTCCGGGAGTGACGCCGGCCGAATCGCAGAAGATGCAGGCCGCTTTCAAGGATATTGCCGAACGCAGCCAGAAGCTGCTCGAGGGTTTTGCCGAGCGCTACAAGGCCGACGGACCACAACCGGCCGATCCGATGGGCCTCACCCAGACCTTCATGGATTTCACCGCCAAGATGCTGGCCGACCCCAATCGGCTGCTGCAGGCCCAGATGGAACTCTGGCAGCAGTACCTGCAGCTATGGCAGCTCACGACCCAGCGGCTGATGGGCCAGAAGGTCGAGCCGATGGCCGAGCCCGCCAAGGGCGACAAGCGCTTCAACGATCCCGCGTGGAAGGACGAGGTGGTCTTCGACTACCTGAAGCAGTCCTACCTCCTCACCGCGCGCTGGCTGCAGGGCACCATCAAGCAGGTCGAAGGCATCGACGACAAGACGGCGAAGAAGGTCGACTTCTACACACGGCAGTTCATCGACGCCGTGTCGCCCTCGAACTTCGCCATGACCAATCCGCAGGTCGTGAAGGCCACCGTCGAGTCCAAGGGCGAGAACCTGCTGACCGACTTGGAGCGCGGCAAGGGCAAGCTCGCGATCCGCCAGACCGACATGAAAGCCTTCCGGGTCGGCGAGAACGTCGCCACCTCGCCCGGCAAGGTCATCTACCAGAACGAGCTGATGCAGCTGATCCAGTACGCGCCGGCCACCGCCGAGGTCCACGCGATACCGCTGCTGATCGTGCCGCCCTGGATCAACAAGTTCTACATCCTCGACCTCAAGCCCCAGAACTCGTTCATCAAGTGGGCGACCGAGCAGGGCTACACCG
>JAUXRT010000632.1 GCA_030681635.1 Reyranella sp. | reverse complement strand
CAGCCCTACTATCCGATCGACGGCGAGCAGATCGTCTCGCTGTGGCTGCCGCTCGATCCGGTCGACCGCGCGACCTGCGTCGAGTACGTCAAGGGCTCGCACCGCTGGGGCCGCTGGTTCCAGCCCAAATTCTTCAAGCAGGGTGGCGTCGATCTCCAGGTCCAGGATCCGCGCTTCGAACCGCTGCCCGATCTCGACGCCGAGCGTGGCCGGCACGAATTCCTCGCCTGGGACATGGCGCCGGGCGATGTCATCGCCTTCCATGCGCTGACGCTTCACGGCGCGTCGGGCAATCTGTCGACCTCGCGCCGCCGCCGCGCCTGGGCGACGCGCTGGTGCGGCGACGATGCCCGCTACGCCGCGCGTGTTGGCCAGATCTCGCCGCCGCTCCAAGGCCACGGGCTGAAGCCGGGTGACCGGCTGGAGTGCGACCTGTTTCCCAAGGTGCTGGGCTAGGGCACCAGCACGGCCTTGCCGACGATGGTGCGCCCCTCGATCAGTTTGAAGGCTTTTACCCAGTCGGCGAGGTCGAGCGTCGCCGAGATGGTGGCCTTGAGTTTGCCCTCGGTGAACCAGCGCATCAGTTCGGCCTGTGCGTCCATCACCATGGCGCGGCGCTTCGCTAGGGCCGCGGCTTCCTTGGAGGTGGGTGCGGTCTTGCCGCCCCAGCCATTGTAGTAGCCGTAATAGAAGCCGATCACCGTCGCGTTCTTGACCAGCAGGATGTTGGCCGGAATCTGTGGAATGACACCGCTGGCGAAGCCCATCGGGATGATGCGGCCTTCGGGTGCGACGCAGCGCATCGAGGCGGCGAAGGCATCGCCGCCGACCGGATCGTAGATCACGTCGGCGCCGCGGCCATCGGTCAGCTCCAGCACCTTCGTCCGCAGATCCTCGCTGCGATAGTCGATCAGATGATCGGCGCCGGCCTCGCGGGCGGCCGCGAGCTTGTCGGCGCCGCCGGCCGAGGCGATCACCGTGGCGCCCATCGCCTTGCCGACCTCGACGCCGGTGAGGCCCGATCCACCACCCGCGCCGTGGACCAGCAGCACTTCGCCCGGCTGCAGGTTGGCCTTCCACTTCAGGGCGCCATAGGCCGTCGGATAGAGCGTTGGGAAGTTGGTCGCTTCGGCGTACGGCATGATTTCGGGGATCGGCACGGCGTTGGCTGCGGTCGCCACGGCGTATTCGGCGAAGGCGCCCTGGCTCACGCCGGTGGCAATGCGCTGGCCGACCTTGACGTTGGTCACACCGTCGCCCAGAGCCACGATGTGGCCGGCCAATTCATTGCCCGGCACGTAGGGCAGCGCCGGCTTGTTCTGGTGCTTGCCCTGCACGCCCAGCATGACGGCGAAACTGACGCCCGCGGCGCCGACTTTGACCAGGACCTCGCCGGCCCGGGGCTCGGGCTTGGGCATGTCACTGATCTTCAGGTTCTCGATCGGACCGTACGCCTCACAAACCAACGCCCTCATTTCGACCCCTCGAATTTTCCGTGCCGGCCTTCGCCCTTGGCGAAACGTGCCGCGCCACTTTGCGATTCCTGGCGTCGCGCCGCCAGCGACAGTTCCATCTCGCGCCGGATCGCCGAGGCCTCGGTACGGTCAAAGCTCTCGTAGGCCGATTGCCGGTCCGAGGTCATGGCGATGGGCGGGAAGCCCGCGATCTCGGCTGCGAGTTTTTCCGCCTCGGCGCGGGTCGTGCCGCGCGCCACCTTGCGGGTGGCGAGGCCGATGGCGATCGCCTCGTCGGCACCCACGGCGCGGCCGGTCAGCAGCATGTCCATGGCGCGGCCCTGGCCGATCACGCGCGGCAGGCGGACCGTGGTGCCGTCGCTCATCGGCACGCCCCAGCGGCGCGAGAAGACGCCGAAGCGCGCCGTCTCGTCGACGATGCGGATGTCGCAAAAGAGCGCCACGCCGAGCCCGCCGGCACAGGCATGGCCTTCGACGGCGGCGATCACCGGCTTCGACAGTGGCGCCCGCAGCGGGCCCTCGTCGCTGCCCGCCCAGGGGAAATAGTCGGTGCCGCCACCCAATTCCTTGAGGTCGGCGCCGGCGCAGAAGGCGCCACCCGCGCCGGTCAGCACGGCCACCTGGGCTTGCGGATCGGCCTCGAAGGCTTTCAGCGCCGCGGCCAGGCCATGCGCCGCTTCATTGTCGAGGGCGTTCTTCGAAGCAGGGCGATTGATGGTGATGGTGGTGACGGGGCCTGCGGTCTCGATCAGGATCTTCGGCGTACTCATCTTACCGTCGCAAGTTCATCTTCGAGCTGGGCGTTGGTCCGCCGTGGCGTGCGGAAATACCACCAGTTCTTCTGCGCCGTCCATTTCTCCTTCTTGGCCGTTCCGCTGCCCCAGACGCAGCGCTTGAAGTCGCGCGTCCCCGCCATGAACTGCCGGTCGGCCTCGTCGAGCTTCAGCGCGTGGTCGCCCATCTCCTCGCGGCTGAACATCGGCAGCGCTTCCAGGATCAGCTCGCGCACGTCGACGTCGTTCAGCCAGTTGTCGATGTCGAAGCTGTAGTCCTGCCGCTCGAGGTCGGCGGTGAAGGTGGCCCACTGGTCGACCAGCTCGCGCAGGTCCCTGACGTCGGGCGGGCCGGGAGGTGGGGGTGGTTTCATTCGCTGCCGCGCTCCGCCTGGCGGCGAAAGTAACGCTCGCCATCGTTGGGTTTGAAGAAGGTCCGGATGACGCCGTTGGGATTGAAGGCGATGAAGGCGCCCGTCTGCCGGTCGAAGCGTGTCGTAACCCCGTCGCGCCGGACGGTCTCGATGATCGGGCCGCTCACCTTGGCGTCGCGCAGCAGCTG
>JAUXRT010000631.1 GCA_030681635.1 Reyranella sp. | reverse complement strand
TGCACTCCGCCATCGTCGTCGAGAAGCGCGACGCGCTGAAGAGCTGGACCGTCCTGCTCGCCATCCTCGCGTTTTCGCTGTCGTTGCTCGGCACCTTCCTGGTGCGCTCGGGTGTGCTCACCTCGGTGCATGCCTTCGCCCAGGACCCGGCGCGCGGCATGTACATCCTGGGTTTCCTGCTGCTCGTCACCGGCGGCGGCCTCGCGCTCTTCGCCTGGCGCGCGCCGAAGCTGCAGGGCGGCGGCCTCTATCAGCCCGTCAGCCGCGAGGGCGCGCTGATCCTGAACAACCTGCTGCTCTGCACGCTGGCGGCGACCGTGCTGCTGGGCACGCTCTACCCGCTGTTCCTCGACCTGCTCACCGGCAGCAAGGTCTCGGTCGGCCCGCCGTTCTTCAATGCCACCTTCGTGCCGATCTGCGCGCCACTGTTCGCCGCCCTCTGTGTCGGCCCGTTCCTGAGCTGGAAGCGCGCCGAGATCTGGCCCGCGCTACTGAAACTGCGCCTGGCTTTCATCGTCTCGGTCGCGGCGGCCATCGTCGCTGCCACGATGATCGACAGCCGCTCGACGTTGGCCGCCATCGCCTTCGGCTTCGGCGTCTGGCTGATCGTCGGCAGCCTCGCGGGCTTCATCGAGCGCGTGAAGAACGGCCGGCTCCGTACTCTGCCGCGCGCCTTCCTCGGCATGACCATCGCGCATGCCGGCATGGGCGTCATCGTGCTGGGCGCCGTCGGCACCGGCGCCTGGAACAGCGAGTTGATGCAGACCATGAAGCCCGGCGACCGCGCCGCCTTCCACGGCTTCGACATAAAACTGGAGCGGATGGAGTCCCTGCAGGGGCCCAACTACATCGCCGAGCGCGCGACGCTTTCCGTCAGCGTCGGCGGCAAACCCTACACCGTGCTGGCGCCCGAGCGCCGCCTGTTCACCGTGCAGCGCCGCCAGGTGGCGGAGACCGCGATCCACACCAACCTGCTGCGCGATCTCTACGCCACCCTGGGCGAGGGCGAGGCCGCCAACGGCTGGGTGATCCGCCTCTACTACAATCCGCTGGCTCCCTGGATCTGGCTGGGCGCCGCCCTCTGCGCGCTGGGCGGCTTCGTCTCGCTCTCCGACCGCCGCCTCAGGATCGGGGCGCCCCAAGGCGGCAAGAGGGCTCGCCGGCCCGTCGCGCAACCGGCGGAGTGATCATGAACCGCCGGCTCCTCTTCCTCCTGCCGCTGGCGACGCTCGCCCTGATGGCGGGGTTCTTCGCCTGGTCGCTGCTGGCCGGCCGCGATCCCGCGTCGATCGGCTCGGTGCTGGTCGGCCGCCCGGCGCCGCGCCTGGACGTGAAGGCGCTGCGCGACGGCGAGCCACCGCTCACCGATGCGCTGCTGAAAACCGGAAAACCGACGATCGTGAATTTCTTCGCGAGCTGGTGCACGCCCTGCCTCGCCGAGCATCCGCTGTTCACGCGCCTTGCCACCCGCGATGGCGCGGTGATCATCGGCGTCGCCTGGAAGAACAAGCCCGCGGAGGCGAACGCCTGGCTGAAGCGGCTCGGTGATCCCTACAAGTTCGCCGGCGCCGATCTTGAGGGCCGCACCGGCCTCGACTGGGGCCTCTCCGGCGTGCCCGAGACCTATCTGGTGGATGGCCAGGGCATCGTCCGCCGTCACTTCCGCGGGCCGATCACCGAGCGCGATGTGAACGAGACGATCCTGCCGTTTTTGAAGGGCGCGAAGTGAGCATGACCCCCTTCCGGCGCTGCGCGCCACCTTCCCCCGTAGACGGGGGAAGGAAAGACTTCTCCTCCCCCGTCTGCAGGGGGGGTGGCCTGAAAGGCCGGAGGGGGTCATGGCTCTTCGTCCTCCTCGCCCTCCTCGCCCTCCCGGCCCTCGCCGTCGAGCCCGCCGAGCTCCTCCCAGATCCCGCGCTCGAAGCCCGCGCCCGCGACATCGGCCGCTCGCTGCGCTGCGTCGTCTGCCAGAACCAGTCGATCGACGATTCCGCGGCCGAGGTTGCGCGCGACATGCGCCGCGCCGTGCGCGAGCGCCTCAGCGCCGGCGACAAGGACGAGCAGGTCTTCGCCTACATGGTCGCGCGCTACGGCGACTATGTGCTGCTGAAACCGCCGTTCAAGGCGGGCACCTGGGTGCTGTGGCTGGGCGGTCCGATCGTGCTCATCGTGGCCGGCGGCCTGCTCCTGATCGCGGCCCGCCGGCGCAAGCCGATCCCGCCGGCTGAGCCTCTCAGTGACGAGGAGCAGCGCCGTCTCAACGCGCTGCTGAAGAACTGATGCTCGAATTCCTCCTCGCCCTCCTCACCACGGCGACGGTGGGCGCCCTGCTGGTGCCACTGCTGCGGACGACCGCGCGGCGCACCGAGCGGCTGGACAGCGCGCTCGCGATCTATCGCGACCAGCTGGCCGAGATCGAGCGCACGCGCGCCGACGGCACGGTCTCCGAGGCCGAGGCCGCCGCCGCGCGCCTCGAGGTCGAACGCCGCATCCTCAACGCCGCCAATGCGACCAAAACTGCCGCGCCGCACGACTCCTCGACGCTTCACCGCTTCCTGCCGCCAGCGCTGGCGCTGCTGATCCCGCTGCTGGCCCTCGGCATCTATCTCAACGTCGGCCGCCCCGGCCTCCCGGCCGCGCCCTTCGCTTCTAGGCCCGCCGGCGAACATCCCAATCCCAACGAGCCCATCACTGCCGAGCGCATGCTGGCCGAGGCCCGCGCGCGCCTCGCCGAGAACCCCAACGACCCCGAGGCGCTGGCCGAGCTCGGCGAAGCGCTGGTGCTGGAGGCCGACGGCACCGTCACGCCTGATGCTGTCGCCGCGCTCACCCGCGCGCTCGCCCAGCGGCCCGACAATCCGCGCGCCGCCTACTATCTCGGCCTGCACGAGGCCCAGAGCGGCGATTCGAAGGCCGCCGTCGCGCGCTGGCAGGCGCTCGAGGCCGCCAGCCCGCCCGACGCGCCGTGGCTGTCGATGCTGCGCGCCGAGATCGCGCGCGTGGCGCGGGCGGCGGGCATGCCGGTGCCGCCCTCTGCGACACCATCTGCACCAACAGGTATGCCCACCCCGAGCCGCGACCAGGTCGAGGCGATGCAGAGCCTCGATCCCGCGCAGCGCCAAGAGGCGATCCGTGGCATGGTCGACGGCCTCGATAAAAGGCTGAAGGAGAACCCTGGCGACCGCGCCGGCTGGCTGCGCCTCGCCAACGCACGGCGCGTGCTGGGCGAGAACGACAAGGCGGCCGACGCCTATGCCAAGGCCGATGCGCTGGGGACCCTCGACACGCGGACGCTCACCGATTGGGCCGAGGCCCATGTCCGCCAACTCAAGCCCGGCGAAACACCATCGCCTGCTGCCGTCACCGTGCTGGAGCGGCTGGAGAAGGCCGAGCCCCGGAACGCGCTGGCCCTCTTCTATCTCGGCGCCGCCGCGTTCGCCGCAGGCGACAAGCCTGGAGCGCTCCGCCGCTGGAACACGCTCCTCGCATTGCTGCCGGCCGATGCGCCGATCCGCGGCTTGCTGGAGGAGCGGATCAAGGCCGCGGAAGGGAAATAGCCTCGCCTCGAAGCGCTATCGCAGCAGTGCCTCATCGAGGAACTTCATCACGGCCAGATCGCTCCAGGGCTTGTAACCGCCGACGCCGTGGAAGCCGACGTGACCGCCGTGCGATGTCAGGACGGGGCGGAGCGACAAGCTCGTGTTCGACCCCCAGTGGTGGCCGGTATAGGCGCCGCCCGGGACCCAGGGATCGTCCAGTGACGCCAGCACCAACGTCGGGATGCGGATGGTCGGCAGGAAATTCACGGCACTGCACTCAAAGAAGTAGTCGTCGGCGCCGGCGAAGCCGTTGCGCGGCGCGGTGAAAACATCGTCGAATTCATAGAGGGTCCGCGACGCCTCGATGTTCCGGCGTTCGTCCGGTGTCAGCACGGCACCGTCCGCCAGGGCCTCGCGCTTGACCGCCGTGAAGACATGCCGGTGATAGAGGAAGTTGCGAAGCCGCAGCAGGTTGAGGCAGGTGCCGCGAAGATCGATCGGCGCCGAGACGCTGGCGGCAGCGCGGAGCGGCGTGTGCGTGCCTTCCTCGCCCAGATATTTCAACAGGATCGCACCGCCCACCGAATAGCCGACGGCGACGAGTCCCGCCGCGGTCAGGTCCGGGGGCAGCAGGCCGATCAGTTCGGCGAGGTCGCGGCTGCTGGCGGCCGAGTACTGGCCGCCGCACGTGGCCCGCGACGGGCCGGCGCCGCGCATGTTGAGGCGCAGCACCGGGTAGCCCTTGTCGAGGAGATAGCCCGACATGCGCAGCAGGTACGGGGCGGTCTCCGAGCCTGGGACCCCGTGGATCAGCAGGACCAGGGGCTTGTCCGCGTGCGGCGTCGCCGGTCGATCGAGCATGGCCTGCATCGTATCGCCGCCGGCGAGCGTGATGCGCAGGCGCTCGCTGGTCCCCGGCGCCAGGCTGCTGGGAACATCGATCAGCGCGGTGGCGAGCGTCTGGAGGTCGCCACCCCACCAGGGGAAGCGCTGCGCGAAGGGCTTCACAGCCCGGCCAGAAAGCGTATCGCCGATCGGCTCGGCATGAAGAAGTAACCACCGGCCCGGACGGTAACGAAGCTCCGGAGGTTCTTCATCGTCACCGGCCCCGACGGCGTGGGGATGGTGAAGACGAAGGGCTTGCCGGGATCGACGGCCGGCGGCGAGGTGATGGGGTCGGGCTCGTTGCTTAGCCCTTGGAAAGAGGGAGAGCCGACCCAGGATTGCTGCAGGAACTCGAACTGGCGCTCCAGGTCAGCGCAAAGGGCCACGAACAACATACCTTTTTCTGACTTTTCGTCGCCGTAGGGACGGCCGCGCCGCAGGAGCCTGTGGCGCTTCTCCATGACGCTCTGCTTCGGATCGTTCGGCGCCAGGCTGCCGCGCGGATTGGACCGGCGAATGTGTGCGCCAAAGGGACAGCGAAGTCCCTGCGGATCGTCGGTCGCAAAGTTGAAGTCGTTGTCCGCCTTGTCGGGCGTCTTGCGGCCGGCCATTTCGTGCGGATGGCTGATCAGCGAGGCGCCGCTCCGCCAGCGGCCCATCATCTTGGCGGCAATCCACTCCTCGCTGATCTTGCCGCCGATGCTGTCCTCGAGGCCGGCATACTTCTCGAGTTCCGATTTCTGGACGGCGAGGAAGTGGTCGAAGCCGGCGACGTCCTGCATCAACTGGCGCACGGCGACATAAGTGCCATTGCGGCCGAAGTCGCGCAGATCGGCATCCTGCGATCCGGCAAAGCGCGGGTAGCGCGCCGGGAAATCGGGCGTGTCGGTTTCAAGCTCGTCGCCGGGGTCGCTCTCCGCCGGCAGGGTGACGGCCATTGGCAGATAGCCGGAGCCGTCGCGGTAGCCGAGAAGCAACTCGCCCACTTCGACGACGTCGGCCTTGTCGTAGGCCGCGGCCTCGCGCTGGGTGCCGCGCAGGATCGGCTGGGAGATGCCGTCGCGGAAACCAAAATGCTCGTACATCGGCGCGTCACGCTCTGAAGCGGGCTCGACAGCCGCCGCCGCTGCACGGGCTTCCTGCGTCTTCGGTGTCGGTTCGGTCAGCAACATCGATATCGCCTTCCGTCCCAGTTTTGCCTCATGCTGTGCGAGCGCGTCGCGGCACGCCTGGGCGGTCTTGCCGTAGATGAACAGCACGGCGTCTGCCGCCTTGCCGTTCGCCCTGTCGACATCCGCCCATTGCCAATCCTTTGGCGCAGAAGGTCCGGTGTCGCCCAGCACCCGCGCGCGGTCGGCCATGCCCAGGCGGAAGACAGGTGGGAACGCTGCCATCTTCTCCGCCCCGTCCTGCTCGGTGCGCCCCAGGCACTTTTCCATGCCGCGGGCCGAGAAAGCCGCGAAGGTGGCGGTCTTGTCCGTGACGTCGGGCTGCTCGCCGAACGAGACGTTCCTGTTCAGGTATTTCAGCCACTCTTTCCGCGCCGTGAGATCTTCGGGCAGGGTGAGGGCGGCGCAGAGCATGTAGTCGTGCGACGGGAAGCCTTTGAAGACCATGGACTGGACCTCGTCGGTCGCGATCGCGTCCCTGGGCCGCGGCATGGTGCCGAAGCAGTCGAGCCAGGCGCGTGCCGCCGTATCGGTCTGGGCGCGCATCAGCCCGTCGTGGATCAGCGCATTGGTGCGGATCTGGTCGGTGGTGAGCTTGGGGAACCGGCTGTACCAGAACTGCGTGACGATCTGCTGGCGCCGCACCCACCGCTTGAAGCGGGCACCGTCATCGGCGCCGCCCAGGACCAGCAGGCGCGTCTTCGGAAAGCCCCTGCCGTGGCTCCAGACCGCCGATTGGCCCTCATGCGCCTTGGTGATGAAATCTTCCAGATAGCTCAGCCAGCTGCCGTCGTAGTTGGCGAGGAACAGCATCTGCTCGCTGCCGGGCAGCCGGAACCATCGCGCGTAATGGATCGTGCCCATGTTGAGCACGAAGCCCGGGCGGAACCAGTATTGGACTTCCTTGCCGATGACCCACAGCGACAGCGCCAGGGTGAATTTGCGGAAGGCGCCGGGCTTCATCACCGTGACCGCCGTGATGTGGTTCTGCGCGTACTCCGGCGCATTCTCCGTCGCGGCAATGGCCTCGATCTTGTCGAGCGGCGCAGTCCGCCGGTCGATGTCCTTGTCGTCGCGCACTTCGTGCCAGTAGAGGATCGCCACGAACAGGGCGAGCACGGTGAGCCACAACAGGACGGTCGCGACGATGCCGCCCGCCAGCGCCAGAGACACGGCGCCGAGCTGGTCGACGAAAATCTGGAACGGTTCGGGATAGGAGTAGACCGCCGCGATGACGGCAGCGACCGCGCCAAAGCCCAGGATCCATTCGATGAGGAGCCGGTTTCGCCGCAGCAGCGGTCGGGCCCAGGTCCACAGCGCCCGCACGATGTAGGCCGCGGCAATGCCCGCCGCGGCGGCGAGCGCGATCTGGCCGGACAACGGCAGGTCCAGCCCCCAATCCTGCAACAGCCATTTCCGCAGCGCCGGGAACGCGACCGCGGTGCCCAGGACCGACAGCGCGACCATCCGCCAGGCCCGCAGCAATGGCGGCACGACCCAGTTCCAGAAGCCGACGATCAGCCACGTGGCGGCGACGCCGCCCGCGGCGGCCAGCGCGATTTGCCAAACGATAGAGATGTCCGGGAACCAGCGCTGCAGCGCCAGGAACGACGCGACGCCAAAACCGAGTATGGACGCGGGCCACCGGAACCAGCGGACCAGCAAGGCGGCGATGAACAGGACCGCCGCCACGACGAACGCCACGACGGTGCCGATGTCGACCAGCCACATCGCGCCCGCTTTGTACCAGCGGACGAGCGTGTTGAAGCCGTCCCGCACCGCCATTGCGACAGTGAGCAGGACACCGGTCACGATGCCGATGAGCGCGAAGCCATAGGCGACCCAGGAGTTTGGATCGACGGCGTGATGGATGGCGCCGCCCAGCAGGGACACGGTGGTGCCGATCAGCAGCGCCAGGAAGAGCCCGGCATTGGATTTGAGCGCGGCCGGCAGGCCTTGCAGGCCGACCTTGGTGTCGTCGCCCGTCCATCCCGACAGCCCGAGCTTCCGCTTGCTCGGACGCATGAGGAAGCCGCGGAGCGTCCGGCCCTCCGCCCGCAGATCCTCCTCGACCTGCCGGTCCTGGGCCGTGAGGCGCGCGAGGTCCTGGGCGGACGTGCCCGCCGGCCGCGTGAGATCGCGGACATAGGCCAGCGTGTCGACCGCCCGTTTGCGCATGCCGCCATGGACATGGAGATAGCGGTCGACCGCCTTGCGCACGAAGGTCGCGAGCTCTTCCTGCTTTTCGATATCGCCGACCGGCGTATCCGGCGTGCCGTTGAAATTGAGGCCGATGGCGCCCCACGGCGCGAAGTGCAGCTTGGTCTTGTGGCGCTCCAGCAGGAAATGAAGCCGGCTTCCCTTGAAGCGCTCGGGCAGCGTCGCCGGATCGATCGCCGTGGCGCCTTCGATGCAGTCGAAGATGGGGCCAAGCAGAGGACCGGCGTGCTGGACGATCCGGGCCAGCACCGTGTCTTCGTCGCTGTCGACGTTCAGCTCGAAGAGAAGGCGCGGGTCGGGCGCGGCCGTCTTGTCGTCAGGGTCCTTCGCATCGAAGGCCGACATGGAGACGTAATGCACGATCTCCGTCGCCTGAAGCTTCTTGCCGATCTCGCTGTCCAGCGCCGCCGGATTGCCGAGCTTCGCGATCATCTTCTGGGCGTCGTCGACCTTGTCCGGATCGAGCCGCGCCTGGATGGTGATCAGGTTCTGGGTCGAAGACGTCGACGTCGTCTGGAACACGACATCGAGCCTGCGCGGGAACGGGCCGACGTAGGTCAGCCAGCCGCCGGGATCGGCGGCCAAACGGATCTCGGGTTGCGAGAACAGGACCTGGCAGATCTCGGTGATCTGCTCCATGGCGAGATAGGCGCCGATGCAGACATGCGCGCCTTCGCCGAACATCAGGGCCGGGTCGAGTTCGCGGCCGGGCTCGAACGCGCCGGCGTTCGCGAATTTCCTGGAGTCACGCAACGCCGACATGGTGCCGACCACCATGACCGAGCCCGCGGGCACCGGCTTGCCGCCGACGGTGGTGGCCATCGGGACATGGCGGAACTGGCCGGGAAACAGCGCCGGATTGAGCCGCGAGGCTTCCACCAGCATCTTTTTCAATTCACCGCGATGGCGCTTGGCAACCTCCACGTCGCCCGCGGTCCTGGCCTTTTCGGCGGCCGAGGCCGCGCCGATGGCGCTCTGCAGCAGCCCGCGGTCGAGCAGCTCCTCGATCATCCGGCCGGCGCCCAGCGTGTTGGTCGGGATCAGGCCGATGATCGTGCCGATCGCCATCGCCCGGATTTGCGGCTTGTCGACCGCCGTACCGTCGGCCCGCCGGTACTGCACCAGACGATCGATGACGGTGTTGGGCCGCGGCGCCGCCTGCGCGCGGTCGATGGCGCGGTCGATCAGGTAGCGGATCCTGACGGCGCCGTTCAGCGCCAGCTTGCGCGTCGCCGCATCGCCGAACGGATCGGCGAAGATCAGCGCCGAGATCGCCATGGTGCGATCGGCGAAGGCATCCGGCTCGTCGAGGTCGAGGCCGAAATAGTCGCTGCAGGTCTCGGTGAAGACACGCCCCAGCAGGTCTTGGATGACGTCGATGCGGCCGCCCGAGTTTTTCAGCAGCAGCTCGGTGACCGTGCGCGTGTTGTCGATGATGCCCTGCGCATCGGACCGCAGCAGCACGGCTTCCAGGATCTCGCGTTGCGCGTCGTGTGCCGGCCCGTCCTGTCCCAGCAGGAAATCCGCGCCGCCCGTCAGCGCCCGCATCTCGGGCCCGAACGGCACTTTGAAGTGCAGCGGTTTGGCCAGCACCTCGCGGACATCGTCGTAGCGCGAGACGATCACCAGCCGGCCGATGCAGGCGACCGGCCACACGGCGCGCAGCACCCAGAAGGCGAACAGGAAGAACCAGCGCTGGAACCGGCGCTTGGCATTGTCGAAGAAGCCGCCTGTTCCCAGGACGTCGATGTCGAACGGCGGCAGGGGCCGCGGGTCGGTGTCGTTTCTCTCCTCGCGTTCGTAGGCGTCGATCTTCGCGAAGTATTTCAGTTCGAACATGAGAGAGCTTTCTAGCGGCGTCGCCGTGCGGGCCCGGGTTTGGTGGCGGGTTCTTCCGTCACCGCCGCCACGCCCTCGGCCAGGCGGCGGTTCCAGGCGCGGTCGATGAACGGGGTCCAGTCGATGAACTGCGGCGTGAAGTCCGGCGTCACCGTCATCAGCTCGTCGTAGGCGCGCCGGGCCGCGTCGAGGTCGCGGGCGCCGACCAGGGCGTTGATTTTGATGACCAGCGCGTACCAATAGGCCGGCCGCCGGACCAACGACTGGTCGGCATGGTCGACCGCTTCTTGCCATTCGCCCAGCATCCAGTGCGACAGCGCGAGTTCGCCGATGAAGAAGAAACTGTGGACGTCGTTGGGGCTGAGCCGCTGCGCCAGCCTGAGCGGGGCGATCGCCTTCGCCGGCTCGCCCACGAGATTGTAGTGGCAGCCCAGCTCGGCGTGGGCCTGGCACAGGCTGGGGTTGAGCGCGATGGCGCGCTCGAACAGCGTCCGCGCCCGGCCGGGCTGGCGCAGCCACATCTCGGCGATGCCGGCCAGCATGTGGCCGCGGCCGTCGTCGGGATCGGCCACGATGGCGCGGTGCGCGAGCTGGCGCATCTCGGCCACCTCGGCGTCGCCGCCGCGCTTGGCCCACAGCGACCAGCCCATGCAGAAGGTCTGCTGGATGATCGCCTCGGGCGATTCGGGTTCCAGCTCGAGCGCCTGGTCGAACAGCCGCCGCGCCAGTTCCGAATCCGTGCGCGTCAGGCGGTTCAGGTGCCAGCGCCCGCGCCAGATCAGGTCGTTGAACTCCAGCCGGTTCTGCCGGTTGCCGCGCGCCCGCACCTGCTCGGCATAGTCGATCTGCGCGTCGAGCACGCCCACCAGCTCGGCCACCAGAGGATCGAGCGCGTCCTGCGAACGATCGGGCGGCAGCGGCACGCGGTGCGACCACAGCGAATAGCCGCTGGTCGCATCGGACAGGCTGACGGCGATGGAGAGGTCGCCGCCCGTCCGCTTCAGCCGTCCTTCCAGCACATACTTGGCGCCGAGCTTCTGTCCCACGACGCGGAGATCGACGCGATCGGAGGCGAAGGCGAAGCTGGAACTGCGGGCGATCACCGGCAGCCAGCGGAGCCGCGAGAGCCGGTCGATCAAATCCTCGGAGAGACCCTCGCAGAGGTAATCGTGCGCCGTGTCGGCGGTGAGATTGGCAAAGGGCAGGATGGCGAGCGCCGGCCGGTCGCCGAAGCCGGCCGGTGAGGGCTCGACATCAGGCGCCAGCGCGGGAGTCGGTGCCACTGAGCCTTCCAGCAGCCCGCGCTGCTCGCGCAGCCAGTCCTCGAAACCTTCCTCGCCGGCGAGGTCGAAGCCTTCCAGGAAGTCGCCGGTAGAAACGCCACCGGTCCTGGGCATGAGCGCATCGACGTCGATGAGGGAGAGATCGAGCATCACCCTTTGCCGCTCGCAGATCAGCAGCGGCTTCGGTCCCACGTTCAGATGGTCGCGCAGATGGGTGAGCTCGCGCCGCAGGCTGCCCTGGGCCTGCGGCCGGTCGCGCTGGCCCCACAGTTTTTCCTGCAGCCAGCCGCGGGTCCGCTCGCCGCCCTCGGCCAGGGCGAGCATGGCCACCATCGCCATGCCCTTGCGGCTGGCGATGTCGATTCGCTCGCCCCCCGGCCCGAGCAGCCGGAAAGACCCCATCAGGTTCAACGCAAATTTACGGCTCGAGGCGGCCATCATTCCCCCGGTCGCACCGCGACCATCATTCCCCCAGTCGACGGCAGGCGGGCGCATCCTAGGGGCCCCCAAAGAAATCGTCGATACACGCAGAAATCACGCTTTGCGAACGCTGCCGTCGCGCTCCCCGAGCGGCCGGTCGGGATACTGGGCGGCAAGGATGGAGCGCACCCAACCCAAGGAGAGCCCCATGAGCAAGCTCGGACACCTCGACCGCGTCGAAGCCTTCGAATTCGCCAACTACCTCTGCCTCACCAGCAGCGGCACCAATCCGACGCTGGGCTGGACCAACTGGTTCTCTCCCATCGATCCCATGCCCAACACCTGGGAGTTCCTGCAGGAGCCGCCGGCCGGGACGGTCCTGCCGGTCGCCATGCCGTTCAAGATCACCGGCGTCTTCGCCTCCAACGGCGTCAAGGAGGTGGTGGTGCGCCATGCCGTGAAGGCCAAGCCGGTGGACGTGCGGGTTGCCTTGCGCCCGATCACGCGCCTCGAGGAGGAGGCCATCGCCGACCTGATGTCGGCCTCGGCGCAGTCCTACCTCCGCCACAAGGGCTCCGACCGCATGCTGCCCCGCGAGGGCGCCAGCTTCACCATGCCGCTCGGCAGTGTCGACATCCCCTTCGCCTGCGGCACCTGGAACAACCCGCAGCAGGCGCTCCGCCACGAGCTCTGGCTCGCCGTCGATGCGCTCACGCCCGACACCGCCGAGATCGAGCGGGCGGTCCTGGAAGCTTTCAAGCGCGGCATGGTCGCGGCCCACCTGGAAACGGTGCTGACACCGACCGGCTGGGGCGACGGTCCGCAGGGGTTCCATCAGGCGCTGGAAGCCCATCTGCTGAACATCCTGGGTGACCGGCTGGTCAACGTCCGGGTGACGACCACGTCCAGCAGCCTCGATGGCCACAGTGTCGGGGGCCGCACCCTCGAGAGCGAGCAGCGGCGCGCGCCTGTCCATTATTTGCGGCCGGTCTCACAGGCCATGGCCGACGGGGGAAATCCATGACGAGTCTTCTCAGCCGCCGCACCCTGCTGTCCACGGCGGTGGTGGCTGGAACCGCCGGCGCGATGGCCTTCCCGCGCGGGGTCGGCCACGCCGACGTGCCGCCGTCGCCGCGCGACCCGCTGGGTTCACACATGCCGTCGCGCATCGTCGTGCCGTTCGCGGCCGGCGGCACCGCCGACATCCTGGCGCGCGTGGTGGCCGATATCCTGAGCGCGCGCATGGGCACACCATTCACGGTCGAGAACCGCGCCGAGGCGGGCGGCGCCTTCAGCTCCGAGATCGTGGCCAGGGCCGCGCCGGACGGCCGCACCCTGCTGATGGGCACGCTCTGCACCGCCGTCACCAACCAGTACCTGCAGAAGTACCTGCCCTACGACAGCACCGAGAGCTTCGCCCCCGTCGCCCTGGTCGGCGAGATGGCGAACGTGCTGGTCGTCAATCGCAACTTTCCGGCGCGGACGCTCCAGGAGTTCGTCGACCACTGCAAGAGGGTCGGCGCGTACAAGGTGGCTTATACGTCCGGCGGTCCGGGCAGCGCCGGCCACCTCGCGATGGAATATCTCCAGAGCAGGGCCGAAGTCAGGCTGGCGCATGCGGCACCAGGTCCCCAAGGCGCGCCCCAGAGCGGCTCCCGCGCCCGCCTGCTCCAGGAACTCCTGGCCGGCCGGGTCACGGTCGCCATGGACAGCCTGCCGACGTATCTCAACCAGATCGGGTCCGGCCAGCTGCGCGCGCTCTGCGTGACCTCGGCCAATCGCTGCTTCGTCGCGCCCGAGATCCCGACCGTGGCGGAGCAGGGCTTCGGCGCCTTCGACGCGACGCAATGGTGGTACGTGGCCGTTCCCGCCGGCACGCGGCGCGATTACGTCGCCGCCCTCTCCGAGGCCATCGTTTCCGGCCTCGGGCAGCGCTCGGCCGTGGCCCGCATCCGCGGCGTCGGCGTCCAGGAGCGGCCCGGCACCTCGGAGGATCTCTTCCTGCACATCGCGGCCGAGAACATGAAATGGAAAAACGTGATCGCCTCAGCGGGACTGGTACCCCAATGAGGCGCTGACCCCCTCCGTGGCACCGCCGGCGCTGTCATCAAGCCCGCGCGGGTGCCGGAGGGGGTCTGACAGATTCTCTTCCCCTTCCCACAAAGGGGCGGAGGGTCGGGCGAAGGAAACTTCGCCCGGGGATGACGGGGGGACAGAAGGCTCCATCCACTTCTTTCCCCCCTCACCCGACTTTATCTTTCAGGTGGAATCACACAGACCTCACCCTGAGGAGGCTGCGAAGCAGCCGTCTCGAAGGATGAGGTGGGCTCATTCTCCTCTCCCCCTGGTCGCGCCTCTGAAGGCGCTGGGCGTGAGGAACTTGAAAGAGTTGAGGAGGAGCGAGTGGACGAGGAAGAAAGAAGAGAATGGAGCAAGACTCAGCTCCATCTCCTCCCCCATTCACATGGGTCGCGGCTATGGCCGCATCGGCCATAGCCGCCAGGTGCCCCGTCTTACGGGGCGGAGGGGGTCAGATCCCGCCCGCTCCCTAATCCCGGAACACCGCCACATGAAACGGCCGCCGCGCCGGCTTCCCCGCAGGATCATCCGTGTGCACCCACATCTGGTGCGGATCCTTCGCCAGCCCGACGGTGATCAGGCCTGAGGCCACGGCCTCGTCCGGGCCGGCTGCCGATGTGCCGCCGAAATTGGTCCTAGGCCTCGCCCTGCAATGCCACCTTCCAGGTGATGATGGTGCGGTTCTCGCCCTGCAGCTCGCAGCGTTCGACCCTGTAGCCCTGCGCGATCGTGCCGTCGGTGTTGATGACGCACGCCAGTCGCTTTTCGAATTCGGCCATGGGAGAGACTCCAATTTTTGACTCTATCGAGATCTGCGTCGGTCGGAGCTAAAGCAGTGAGCTTGATAACTTGGCGGCGTGCCTATTCCATGCCTCCAAAGTTGTCATCAAACGTCCGAATGAGTGTTGTCATCCTTTCGATGATTCGATCGACAATTTTCCTTCGTTCGAGAATTCGAGGGCGCTCGATCAGCGCGTTGACTACATCGTCTCTGAGTATTGCTTGGCCGAAGACAAAGTGCTGCGTCAGTTCATCGAATTTTTCTCGCTTAAGATTCTCTTGCTGACAAAGGGACGCAATTGCAGCTTCGCGTTCACGTTCCCAGTATTCAATAAAATCTTCCCTCACATCCTCGCCACTATCAATCTGTGGCATGTTCTGTTGGATAAACTTCTCTATCAACTCACGTTTACTGCGAAGCTGCGTTTGGGATGAGATCATGTCGAGAATAGCTGCAACGCGTTTGTCGCGGTCGACCGAAGCGGTATCAGCGTGACGTGCTTCCTCGTCTTTCAAGTCTTTTAAGAGCTGGATAATATAAGTGACATTGATCTTGTCTTGTCGGATCAACTCTAACTCGAAGTCCACGTCGTTGACGATTGAGACGGTTCCTTCCTCGCTCGCCTTACGCGTAAGGTCGTAGATATCGAGATACTTGCTCTTAAAATCATCGAACGTCTGATTGTCGATGTCGAGATCAGCCCAACTAAACTCTGCGAAGACGCCCAACACATTCCGAATACGTGCCAGCTCTCGAAAGGCGCGAACGAACAGAAGTCGTTGGCCCTCGTCCTGCAGCGCGTCGACACTGTTAACCGTTGGTGTCAATGCAAGCAGAGCGGCAACCGCAGTATTGAATCTGACAACATATGTCTCGTACGGATCGATAAGAATCGTCTCGCTTGCGTCCTTGTCGGCAAACAATCTAATCGCATCATCGGTGGCTGCCTTGAGGTTGCGAAAGGCGACGATATTTCCTTGGGACTTAACCTCATTTAGGACTCGGTTCGTGCGCGAGTAGGCCTGAATCAAACCGTGATGCTTTAGATTCTTGTCGACGTAAAGAGTATTGACCTTCTTTGCGTCGAACCCTGTCAGGAACATCGAGACAACAAGGAGAATATCGACGCGGTCGCTTTCGTTGAAATTCTCTCGCTCACGCTCTTTGATACGTTTTGCGATGTCCTTGTAGTAGGCATAGAAACTTAGGGTGTCCTTTGTATTGAAGGCTGTCCCAAACATCGCATTATAGTCGGCAATGAAACTATCAAGCGCTTCGCGACTATGACGATTCTCAGTCGCGCCCCCCGCAATTTCAAATTCGGGCTCGCTAATTAGGCCGTTCGCATCTTTGTCATCCTCGTTGGTGCCATAAGTGAAGATCGTTGCAATGCGCAGATCATGCCCACTAGCCGCTTTCTTAAAGCGGAAAGACTCATAGTATTGAAGCAGCGCGTCGACGCTGCCGACAGCTAAGATCGCGGTGAAGTCGCGATCATGCGTCTTGCGGGCATGGTTGGAAATTATCCAATCGACGACGCCTTCAATTCGGTCAGGATTTTCGAAGAACTCCCGAGTATCTATACCGGCGACCTTCTCGTCGATGAGACTGCCGTCGCGTTGCCGCAGTTTTCCCCAGTACTCAATCGAAAATCTGAGTACATTCCCGTCTCGAATTGCGTCCGTGATTACATACTTATGAAGGCATTCGCCAAACAAGTCCTTAGTCGTCCGCGCAATTGCTTCGCTTCGGTTCGCGTTGGCCGCGAAGATCGGCGTGCCCGTAAAGCCGAACATCTGATAGTTCCGAAAAAAGCCAGTGATGCGCTTATGCGTATCGCCAAATTGGGAACGATGGCATTCGTCGAAGATAAAAATGATTCGCTGGTTAGCGAGCGGGGCCATCTGCTCGAGAAATCGCGGCCGGGAAATAGCGGTATTGAGTTTCTGGATCGTGGTTACGATAAGCTTCGCAGTTCCGGTCAATTGACGAATGAGATTGTGAGTGTTGTGGGTTCCGTCAACGCTGCCATCACTATAGGCATTGAACTCTCGCGTCGTCTGGTAGTCGAGGTCGGCACGATCCACTACGAACACGACTTTATCGACACCGTCCATCTCAGTCAGGATTTGAGAGGCCTTAAAGCTAGTCAGTGTCTTGCCCGAGCCAGTTGTATGCCAAATATAGCCACCCTTTGTTGAATTCTTGACCCGGCCGGTCATGGCCTCGACCGCGTAGAATTGATAAGGCCGCAATACCATTAGCTGTCGGTCGCCTTCGTGCAACACGGTGTATTTGGCGATCATCTTGGAGACATGGCATTTGTCGAGAAATGCGTCGGCGAAGTCGCTTAATTGGTTTATCGGCGTGTTGTCTTCGCGGCTCCAAGTGAATGTCTGTTTAAAGCTCTGCTTGCGATTATTAGCGTAGTAGCGCGTATCGACTCCGTTCGAAATCACGAACAACTGGACATACTGGAACAAGCCGCGCCCAGCAGCATAGCTGTGCCGGTGATAGCGGTTGACCTGATTGAATGCCTCTTTGATCTCGAGTCCGCGCCGCTTGAGTTCAATCTGAACGAGAGGCAACCCATTTACTAACAGAGTCACATCGTAGCGGTTCTGATAGCTGCCTTCTTGGCCGATCTGATGTGCCACCTGGTAATGGTTCTGACACCATTCTCGAGTGTTCATGAATTCGATAAATAACCGGCTGCCGTCCTCTCGAGTGAGATCATAACGGTCACGTAGTGTCTTTGCTCGTTCAAACACATTGCCTTTGTCGAGATGATTGAGAACCCGTCCGAACTCAGCGTCGGTTAGCCTCACCTTGTTGTGTGCTTCCAGCTGAACCTTGAGGTTTTTGATCAGTTCGTCAGCGCCGCGTATCACGACGCGGTCCCAGCCCAACTCCGTCAACCTAACGATCAGGCCGTCTTCGAGCTGCGCTTCAGTCTGTGTCGCCATTATCGTTCCCTTCCGGCGCGATTGGCTCGTCCGAACCCTTGGCGATGTCGTGGTATTCCTTGAGCTGGATCACATAGTCTTTCGGATACTGATCGTAGAGAGCCCGGCTATAAAGCGGCTTGCCCCTTAACGGATTATTGCCGTCGAGATAGGCGTTGAAATCTTGGCTATCGTCATAGTCGGGCACGATCAACCGTTCGGGTTGAAGCGCGAAGAAGCTCGCCAACATGTATCTGAGAACGGCCTCAGACACGTTAAGCACCATCCGAGCGAGGCTCCTATCACTTTGCAACTCCTTCGGTACGGCGCGCCCATGGCTGATGTCGCCGCGCTGGTTTCGTAGTGCGCCGACGATTTGAACAAGACTCTCAACCCGCCTTGGGAAATCGATTTCGATTACATCATCGCCAGCGGCCAGGCACTTGAGTGCTGTTCTGACTTGGATCTGAAGGGACACGTTATTGAAAGCTTCAACGTCTCCTGGTGGATCAAGGCGATTGACGATCGTCTTGGAAATTCCCTGAAACAATGACGCGCAGCATTCTATTGCGATATCGGGATGTGGAATCTCGTTCGCCAACGCTTTGTTGATGATCGGAATGTAGTAGCGGAACTCGCTATTCTCCGCGCTATGCCGTTCAATCAGTTCGCGAAGCGTTTCCACTCCCGTCGAATCCCTAGACGAACATTTTTTGTAGCAGAGCAGTCTTTAATGCCTGCATCTGCCTGACCTGTAGGGCGACAGACGCGACCTTATCGTCGAGTGCGCTAAGAAAATCGGCAATCTTACGCTGCTCGTCAGGCCGCGGAAGATTTACCACCAACTTCGATAGATTTGACTTAGAAATCCCAAGTACTGAAATACCCTGTGCGATGCGCATAATCTGCTTGCGCAATTGCCACGTTTGGAAGAGGTAGCCGGAAAACCCGAGCGCGAGCATTCCGGGTTTCGGTCGCGCGATATAAGTGTGCAATCCAGATACTAGTGTCTTAGATTTTACTTCTAGGATTTCGATCGCTTTACCGATATCGGCGTAATCTTCGGAGGCGTCGGCAATTACGACGTCGCCAGCTTGGCAAAAGGCGCTTTCAGGGAGTGCCTCAAGAATTGCACCAGGCTTTATGAACGGCGCTTTCGCTTCTTCCTGCCTAAAGCGTGCGGCAAACTTCCCGTGAATGTCTCCATAGTGAATGTTTTGAATCTCGCCGCCATCTTCCGTTAGCATTTCTCGCGATAGATTGTTCGTCGCAACCCAATCGAAAATGTCTGCAAGCTTCTTGGGCTCCCATTTAGGAAACGTCGATCCATCATCGCGACTGAAGCGCATCACCCGCGAGAAGATCCGCTGTATGCTTCCTTTTTTGTAGAGTTCTAGAGCTTCTTGCCGTCGCTGCAGCAAGACAATTCGTTGATCGATGTCCCCGAGAAAATCCGCAATCTTCTCCTGTTCAGGGAGAAGCGGAATATGCATCGGAACTTTCGCGAAATCGCGAAAATACAGTCGAAGCCGATCGCCAGTTAACCCGTATGAATATGCCCAAAGCCAATAGATTGATCTGGCGCGCTTGAACCAATGTTCAAAAAAATGTGGAGACGTTTCGGGCTTTGGTGAGAGCACGACATAAGCAGGGCTTACCATGCAATCTTCCGGCGCACGTCCGACCGCTCCTTGCCACATGCGCATCATATTGTAGACGATATCGTCCTTATTCGCGCGCAGATTAGCTTCGTCGCTTGCGTTGCGACCAATCTCGCGTTCAAGACTATCCCTCCGAACCATGCCGCTCTCAATCGTCACGGAATAAATCGGAAGGCCTTCCACTCCTCTTTCACGACTATGAGTGAACGCGTCGCTCCCGCGCTTCGCTAACCAAGGCCCAGTGAACTGGGGGAAGCGCAATTTGGGAACAGCGTAGTTGGCCTCACTCACTGCGGAGGCTCCAGTCCGAGCTCTTCGCAGAAGGCCGAAATCCTAGCATCCACCTCGGCAATTTTAGTGTGGTTCACCTTCAGCTCAGTTAGCACAGTGTCGAGATCGATCTGTTTCTCTTCGTTGAACGTGTCGACGTAGCGAGGAATATTGAGATTATAGTCGTTCTCCTCGATCTCTCGTAGGGGGGCGACATGGCTATAACGGTTCTCATTGCGCCACTCGCGGTACGTCTCAACGATCTTAGTAACATTGTGCTCGGCCAGGCTGTTTTGATTCTTGCCTTTCTCGAAATGCGCGCTCGCATCGATGAACAAGATATCGTCTGGATGTTCGCGGCATTTCTTAAACACGAGTAAGCACGTCGGGATACCTGTGCCGTAGAAAATATTCTCAGGCAGCCCAATCACGGCATCGAGGTAGTTGCGCTCAGCGACCAGTATCTTCCGGATGTCACCTTCCGCTCCGCCTCGGAAAAGCGCGCCGTGTGGCAGGACCACTGCCATTGTACCGTTGTCCGCCAGATGATGAATCATATGCAGCACGAAAGCGAAATCGGCTTTGGACGCAGGAGCGAGACGACCGTAGGTGCTGAATCGGTCGTCGGTTGTGAAATGTGGATCAGCGCTCCAGTTAGCTGAGAAGGGCGGGTTGGCAACTACTGCTTCAAATTTCATATGCAGATGCTGCGGCCGTTCAAGCGTATCCTCCTGCTTCAGATCGAACTGGCGATAACTGACTCCATGCAAAATCATGTTCATGCGGGCGAGGTTGTAGGTCGTTCTATTGAGTTCCTGCCCGTAAAAACCTTCTGCGATATTGCGAATGCCGATTTCACGCGCGACTCGGAGCAGTAACGAACCCGAGCCACAAGTCGGATCATAGACGTTCTGAAGCCGGTCTTTGCCGGTGGTGACAATCCGGGCGATGACGGTAGATACTTCTTGCGGCGTATAAAACTCGCCAGCCTTCTTTCCCGCACCGCTAGCAAATTTGCCAATTAGATATTCGTAGGCGTCGCCCAGTACATCACTGTTCGAGTCTTTTACTCGGAAATCAATTTTGTCGTCGCTGAGTCGACCCAAGATCTTAACGACCAGTGCGTTGCGATCACTGACTGTGCGGCCAAGTTTGGTCGAGCTGAGATCCATATCTTCGAATAGATGATCGAAATCCTCCTCGCTCTCGCT
>JAUXRT010000049.1 GCA_030681635.1 Reyranella sp. | reverse complement strand
AGTACCTGGAGCGCAAGGGCGACAGGGACGCCTTCGAAGGCACGGCGATCGTGTTCGAAGGGCCGGAAGACTACCATCACCGGATCAACGATCCGAAACTGCCGATCGACGAGAACAGCATCCTGTTCATCCGCAACGCCGGACCGGTCGGCTATCCGGGTGCTGCCGAGGTGGTGAACATGCTGCCGCCGGATCGACTGGTGAAGGGCGGTGTGCTGCTGTTGCCGTGCGTCGGCGACGGGCGGCAGAGCGGTACGTCGGCCAGCCCCTCGATCCTGAACGCGTCGCCGGAATCTGCCGTGGGCGGCGGGCTGGCGTTGCTCAAGACCGGCGACAGGGTCCGCGTCGACATCGGCAAGCGGACCGCCAACATCATGATTTCCGCCGCCGAATACGCAAAGCGGAAGGCCGCCTGGAAGCCGAACCTCACGGAGAGCCAGACGCCGTGGCAGGAATTGCAGCGCAAGTTCGTGGGGCAGCTCGCGAGCGGGGCGTGCCTCGACTTCGCGGTCAACTACCAGAAGATCGTCCAGACGAAGGGAGTGCCGCGGCACTCCCATTGAAGCGGTGGGTTAGCGGAACAGCCGCTGCTCGACCGAGACCGGCAGATCGGCTCGGTGGATCAGGATGATCGCCCAGGGCGACGTCGGCTGCCCGGTCGGACGACTGGGCGGGGGCGGCGACAGGCTGCTGGTGGCGGGGCCGCCCGCACCCGGGGCGGCAAAGCCGGCGCTGCCCGGGCCGGCAGGTCCCAGGGTGGGCCCAAGGGTAGGCGCAAGAGCCGGGCCGCTGGCCACGGGCCTGGGCGACGCGCGCTGCGCCAGCATGACCTCGGCCGGCATACGCTCCTCGAAGACGACCACGATGCGGTCGCGGCGGCGGCTGGTCGACAGGATGTTGACGGCGTAGCCTTCGCCGGCACGGCGGCCGAGGAATATGCCGACCGCATTCATGCGGCCTGGCTCGAACATGTCGGGGGGCGGGAGGCCGACCCGGCTCCACAGCGCTCGCCATTCGCCCAATGTGCCGGCAACGACTTGCTCGGGCTGGCGGGTGTTCGCGGTGACGCCTTGCCAATGACGGGATTCGACGGATTGGGCGGTCACGGCGCTGCCCACGGCAAACAACAGACCAGCGGCCAGGATGCCGATAGGCACGAAGCGCCGGCTCATGATGGCTCTGGACGTCCGAGAGACTGACTTACTGCTCAACCGCACGGCAAGATCTCACTGGGACCCGATACAGAAGAAGGAGGAGCAGGCAAGTAGCCCCGACACTTTGGCTCAATTGCGGCCATGACAGACCATCTGGAGAGGTCTTGGGTATCAATCGTCTCGGCCTGTTGCATTCATGCAACACATCGGGAGGAACGCGCCCGCCCCCAAGCTGACGTATGATGGCCCGATCCGGAGAGGGATTTGATGATGACGGTGACGACGATGATGGACGACCAGTCGGTGGCGCAACGCGTCCTGGATCACATCGCCAACAGCACGACCGATGTCGGCCAGAGCGTGTGGCGGGAACCGGTCGCGAACTACCGATCGGAGGCGCGACTGGCCGCAGAGATCGAGCAGGTTCTCAAGCGCTCTCCGACGCCGTTCTGTCCCTCGGCGGCATTGCCCGAAGCAGGCTCCTATGTCGCCCGGGAAGCCGCCGGCACGCCGATCGTCGTCGTCCGTGGCGCGGACGGAAAGGTTCGCGCCTTTCGCAATGCCTGCCGCCATCGCGGCATGCAGGTCGCCAGTGGCTCGGGTTGCACCAAGGCGTTCGTCTGCCGCTACCACGGCTGGACCTACAACCTCGAGGGCCGGCTGCGCCATATCCCGCACGAAGAGGGCTTCCCGGGCTTCGACAAGGAGGCCCATCCGCTGGTCCCGCTCACGGCGCGGGAGCATCTGGGGCTCGTTTTCGTCACCCAGGCCAAGCCTGTCCTGGGCGACGACTCACTCGATGGTCTGGGCCGGCTGATCGGCGCGGATCAGCGCGTCTTCGCGACGGTGGAGCGCGACTTCGAGGTCAACTGGAAGATCCTCCTCGAGAGCTTCATCGAGGGCTACCACATCAAGTCGACGCATCCGGAGAGTTTCCTTCCGTACGGCTTCGACAATCTGAACGTGATCGACCTGTTTGGCCCGAACAGTCGCGTGACCTATCCGTTCCAGCGCATCAAGAAGCTGGCCAAGGTGCCGCCACAGGAGCGGCGGGTGGAAGGTCTCCTGACCTACGTCTACCACCTGTTCCCGAACGTGCTGATCACCGTGCTGTCTCGCCACACCAATGTGGTGATCCTTGAGCCGCTGGCGGTCGACCGTACCCGCCAGATCACCTACACGATGACCAACGGCGGCGGTGATGATCCTGCGGCCCTGACCGAAGCCAAACGTGATGCCGAGTTTGTCGGCACGACAGGAGCGGCCGAGGACCGTGCGGTGGTCCAGGCGATCCAGCGCGGCCTCGGCAGCGGCGCCAACGATGCCTTCACCTTCGGCAAATTCGAAAGCGCCATCGTCCACTTCCACCAGACTCTGACCGCAGCCCTCGGCCGCTCCTGATCGGTCGCCTCTAGCTGCGCTTGGCCCGGTCGGCGGCGTTGGTCGACTGGATCTGCTCGCGGATGCGCTGCCAGTCGGCCTCGCTGTAGGCCATCATGTTCGAGAAGGTGCCGTTGCCCATGATGCCCATGGCGCCGTCGATCGCGATCACCTCGCCGTTGATGTACTCGACTTCCTCGCTCATCAGGAAGGCCGCCATGTTGGCGAGTTCGTGCGGCCGGCCGACCCGGCCCATCGGGTTGCGCGCCTTGTAGCGGTCGTTGTCATCGTCCTTCATCGGGTTGAGGCGGGCCCAGGCGCCCTCGGTCGGGAAGGGGCCCGGCGCGATGGCATTGAGGCGGATGCCATGGCGCGCCCATTCGACGGCGAGGCTCTGGGTCATCACCGCGACGCCGGCCTTGGACATGGCCGACGGCACGACGAACGGGCTGCCGGTCCACACCCACGTCGTCAGGATGCTGAGCACGCTTGCCTTGCGCTGCTCGGCGATCCAGCGCTTGCCGCAGGCGTTGGTCATGTAGAACGTGCCGTGCAACACGATGTTGGCGATGGCGTCGAAGGCGCGCGGGCTCAGGTCCTTGGTCTGCGAGATGAAGTTGCCGGCGGCATTGTTGACGAGGCCGTCGAGCGGCCCGCTGCTCCAGATCCGATCGACCATCTCCTCGACGGCGGTGGCGACCCGGATATCGACGGCATGGGTATCGACCCGGCGGCCGGGATGCTTGGCCATGACCTCCCTGGCGGTCTCTTCGAGCACGCTGCCGCGCCGGCCGCAGATCACGCAATCGGCGCCCAGTTCTACGAACTTCTCCATCATCATCCGGCCCAGGCCGGTCCCGCCGCCGGTGACGAGGAAGCGCTTTCCCTTGAAGAGATCGGCTTTGAACATTGGCGAATGTCTCCTTGTTGCATCGGTTATGTCGTCTAACTGGCGCCGGTGACCGGCCACAAGGACTGTTGCGTCCATTCGCCGGAATGATAGGATTTCGACATAACAAAAAGGGATCGTTGAATGACGACCCACCAGGGGGAAGCGAGCGGGGACGCGGGTTCTGTTGAGCTGCGTGGTAAAGTTAAGTGGTTCAACGCGGTCAAAGGGTACGGATTTCTTGCCCTCGACATCGACAACAGCGACGCGTTCTTGCATGTGACGACACTTCGACAATCCGGGCATGAGGATCTCAAGC
>JAUXRT010000626.1 GCA_030681635.1 Reyranella sp. | reverse complement strand
CTCGGCGTGGCGCTGGGCCTCGCCCTGATCCAGATCGTGCTCGCCCGCCAGCCGGGCTGGACGTTCCTGCTCGCCCTCGCGACCGGCCTCCTCGCCGGCGGGCTGCGCGGCGCCCTGATGCGCGTCGAGCACGACCTCTACCGGCCGATGGTGGCGGTGTCGCGGCGGGCCCGGTTCGTCCTGCTCTGGGTCGCCGTTGTGGTGGCCGCCGCGGCCGCGGTGGAAATCGTGGGCGCCCGCGCGGCGCCCGAGTTGATGGTCGTCCGCTATGTCGCGGCGCTTCTGGCCATGGTCGGCGCGTCGGCAATGCAGGGCCGGGCCATCGTGCTCGCGATCCAGCTCAACCGGCACTATGCCGATATCCGCAGGGCGGGCGGCCCGCCCTCGGTGCCGCCGCCCCCACCCTCGCCGCGCCCGCCGTCCTCCCGGAGGAGGCCACCCTGGTAGGGAGCCGCTGCCTTTCGGCGCCGGCTTGCGCTACAGGAGAGCCCTGAGAAATCCACTCCGGGTCCCGTCATGGCACTTCCTTCCGGTATCTCCTTCTCGTCCGACCACAAGGTCTCGCTGCCGGCGCACTTCAACGTCGCGGTGCCGTTCATCGACCGGCATGTGGGCGAAGGCCGCGGCGGCAAGGCGGCGATCCGGACGACACAGGAGACGGTCACCTATGCCGAGTTGGCGGAGCGGGTGAACCGGACCGGCAATGCGCTCCTCGGCCTCGGGCTGAAGCCCGGCGACCGGCTGCTGATGGTGGTGAAGGACTGCCCGGCGTTCTTCTATCTGTTCTGGGGGGCGATCAAGGCCGGCATCGTGCCGGTCCCGCCCAACACGCTGCTGCGGGCCCCCGACTATGCCTACATGATCGAGGATTCGGGCTGCCGGCTCGTGGTCTATTCGGCTGAGTTCGCGGGCGAGATCGAGCCGGCGCTGAAACAGGCGCCCGCCGATGCGCTCACGGTCGATGCCTTGCTGGCGAAGATGGCGGCGGCGTCCGACGAGCTGGAGCCGCGCCTGGCCGCCGGCACCGATGACTGCTTCTGGCTTTACTCCTCCGGCTCGACCGGGCGGCCCAAGGGCGCGGTCCATGCCCAGCGCGACATGGTGGTGACCAGCGAACTCTATGGCGTGCGTGTGCTGGGCGTTACCGAGGCCGATGTGAGCTACTCCGCGGCCAAGCTGTTCTTCGCCTACGGGCTGGGCAACGGCATGACCTTCCCGCTGTGGACCGGCGGCACCGCCGTGCTCGACGACCGCCGGCCGACTCCGGACACGACTTTCGACAATATCGAGCGCTTCAAGCCCTCACTCTATTACGGCGTGCCGACGCTCTATGCCGCGCAGCTCGCCGCTCTCGAGAGCAAGCCGCGCGATCTCTCCTCGGTGCGGGCCTGCGTCTCGGCCGGTGAAGCGCTGCCGGCCGACATGTTCCGGCGCTGGCAGGAGAAGACCGGCACGGTGATCCTGGACGGCATCGGCTCGACCGAGGCGCTGCACATCTTCATCGGCAACCGGCTCGACGATTTCCGCGCCGGCACCAGCGGCCGGCCGGTCCCGGGGTACGACTGCCGCATCCTCGACGAGAACGGCGACGCTGTGGCCAAGGGCGAGAGCGGGCGGCTCTGGATCAGGGCCGAGTCGGCCGCCACCTCCTACTGGAACAAGCCGGAGAAGACGGCCGAGACGATGGTGAACGGCTGGCTCAACACCGGCGACACCTATCGCGAGGATCCGGACGGGTATTTCATCTACGAAGGCCGCAGCGACGACATGCTGAAGGTGGGCGGCATCTGGTGCTCGCCGGTCGAGATCGAGAATTGCCTGGTCGGCCACCCTGCCGTGCTGGAAGCCGCCGTCGTGGGCCATGCCGACGAGGCGGCGCTGATCAAGCCCAAGGCGATCGTGGTGCTGAAGCAGGCGGGGTCCGGCGGCGATGCCTTGACCGACGCGCTGATGGCGCACTGCAAGAAGACCCTGGCGCCCTACAAATATCCGCGCTGGGTCGAGTATGTGCCCGAACTGCCCAAGACCGCGACCGGCAAGATCCAGCGCTTCAAATTGCGATAATCCAGGTTCTAGGCATCCGCTCGCGAAATCCCTCATTCAGTCGCTTCGTATCCCATAGTAGAATGGGAGCGTGCCTTCTCAACCACCGGCCCTTTTCTACGATTCTTTCCTCGCCTGGATCGCGATTTTTGTTTCTCTTGCAGCGCTGGTCGACTTTCTACTCGGTAAAAGCGGCAACAGAACACTTCAATCCAAACTCACCTCATGGTGGCTGCACCTCTCATATATGAGAGGCACGGCGGTCGTGCTCGAAGAGGCGAAATTCACGCTTCGAGTCTTCCAGTTTTTGTTCGGTCAAAGATTTAGCGGCCAGTTCATCGGCCGCTGCTTTCTATTCGTTTTTCTGTGCGGCGCCGGATCGTTCGCCATTTTCTCCCTCCATGCGCATCTGTCCTCGACATCCAATCTTCTTTCTTTCGAAGCGATGGTGCGGAAGTACGACAGCGTCGGCTACGCTGTCTTCGCACTGCTCTTCCTTTTCATTGCGACGGCAATTTCGGTCTGGGGTTCGATAGCAACGCTGGAACTGATCCTGCAATCAGGGATGACCGACCTCGCGAAGACATGCGCTCTGGTGGTCTTACTGGCTCTCATTATCGCCGTGTCCCACATCACCATTTTGTTCGCGCCTTTCGGCTGGTTAGGCTTGTTTTCACTTTTTTTGTTGCTCGATTTGCAGGATGCCGCACTTCAGCAGAAGACTCTTGGTTCCGGGAGTCCCGATATTCCAAAGGGCCTGCAAGTGCTCGTCGTCAACGGCGAAGACCACTTTCAGTATCCGATCATCGTCGGGCTTCCGATACGGCAAGCCTTTCTCGAGCCTGTACACGCCATTTCAGATGCACTGGATTACGGACTGAAAGCGGTTTCGACAGACGGCAACCTGATTCCGTTCTGGTCAGTGCTCGTCGCCGTGATTTTTGTCGGCGTACGGGTCGGCCTCTTTGGCCTTTTCGTCGCGACTTGGTCGGTCATATCGCTACTTTGGTCGGTCCTGGAGCTGCCCTTGAGGCGCCTTGCCGAAGCCGACAAGGGAGCTCTGACGATCTTTGCGGGCATGATCGGCGGCTCTGCGAAGATCATGCAGGAGGTGCTGAAGCATTGGGCGACTTGACCGAGTGGATGCAGTGCGGGACACCGCATAAGATGTATTTTTGTCACTCCAGCCCGTTGTTGCAGGCCGGTTTTTCGGCTTCTATAGCGGCAAGGGAAACAGGGAGTTTCGACCCATGAAAAGCAAATTGTTTGGACCCGCAACAATCGCGGCAATGGCCACTATGGGACTCGGCAGCCTGCCGGCCATGGCGCAAAGCCCGATCAAGGTCGGCTTCGTCAGCACCTTCTCCGGCCCGCAGGCCGCGATCGGCGAGGACATGCGCCGCTCGGTCGAGCTCGCCAAGGAGCATCTCGGCGGCAAGATGGGCGGCAAGCCGTTCGAGATCATCTACGAGGACGACACCTTCA
>JAUXRT010000623.1 GCA_030681635.1 Reyranella sp. | reverse complement strand
CTCGGCGTTCGGCACGGCGCCCGAGCCGGGTCGGAAATCGAGCGACACCGGCTCGATGCCCTGCATGCGCATCCACATGTCGTGATTGAAGTAGTGCGGACGCGGCAGGATCACCTGGTCGCCCGCCTTGGCGAGGCTCATCAGCGCCAGGCAGAAGGCCTGGTTGCAGCCCGAGGTGATGCCGACCTCGGCAGCGCCGATGGTTGAGCCGTAGAAGCTCGAGAGGTGGGCCGCGTAAGTTTCCCGTAAGACCGGCAGTCCGAGGATGGGCGTGTAGCCGTGCATCGCCGGATCGAGCAGCAGTTCGCCGAGATGCTTGCGCAGTTCCATCGCCGGCGGATAGCCCGGCACCGCCTGGCTGAGATCGATCAGCGGCCGCTCTGCGGGAAAGCTGCGGCCCAGCACCCAGCGCTTGGTTTCGCCGATGGGCGAGGGCTCGACGGCGGCGAGCCAGGGATTGATGAGCGGCGTTTTTTGCATCTCAGGAAGCTCCGGCGCAGGCACGGCGGATATTCATTGCCGAAGTCGATTTCACAGTATTTTGCAGCACGATGGCTCCCAGTTGGGGCTCCCAGTTGGTGCTTCCTGTTTTGCGGGCGCCCTATTTCGCGCTCGCCCGAAGCGGCGGGAGCATCCGGTCCCGGCTGCTGCCTGTCAAACAATGTGCGAAATGCGAGACCCCACGAAAATGCGTTGCTTGAGTCTCATCTTGTGCATAGCATCCGCATCAAGGCTCCGCATGAGGGTCATCGCATCTCTGTTGATGCGGTCCAACGATCAGCTGTCCGATCAGGACGGCGTAAAGGAGGAAATTTCTCATGGCTTCCAGGAAAGTCAGTCGTCGTCGTTTCGTGGCCGGTACGGCCGCCTTGTCGACCGCCATGGTGGCGGCGCCATTCGTTCGCGGTGCCTATGCCGCCGGCAAGCTCTCGCTGGGCCTGTGGGATCATTGGGTTCCCGGTGCCAACAAGGCCAGCGAAGCGCTGATTAAGCAGTGGGCCGACAAGGAAAAGGTCGAAGTCTCGCTCGACTACATCACGTCGCAGGGCAACAAGCTGCTGCTGACGACCGCCGCCGAATCGCAGGCCAAGTCGGGTCACGACGTTCTGTCGTTTTCGACCTGGCTGCCGTCCCGCTACGCCGACCAGCTGGTGTCGATGAACGATGTCATGGAGCCGCTGATCAAGCAGAACGGCGCCGTCAACGCCACTGTCGAATATCTCGGAAAGGTCGGCGGCAAGTGGCTTGCCGTGCCCTCGACCATCGGCAGCCAGATCAAGGGCCCGTGCTCGCGCATCGACCTCATGAAGCAGCTCGCCGGCATCGACGTGCAGGCGATGTATCCCGCCGGATCGCCGCCCAAGGCCGACGCCTGGACCTTCGATGCCTTCTTGAAGGCCGCCGAAGCGTGCCACAAGGGCGGCCATCCCTTCGGCATCGGTCTCGGCACGACGTCCGACTCGGTCGACACTGCCGGCGCTCTCTTCCACGGATTTGGCGCCCAGCTCGTGAATGCCAAGGGCGACATCACGGTCAAGAGCGACAACGTCCGCAAGGCGCTCGACTACTACAAGCGCCTCATGGCCTTCCTGCCGGAAGACGCACCGGCCTGGGATGACGCCTCGAACAACAAGTGGCTGGTGTCGGGCAAGGGCGCGATGATCATGAATCCGCCGAGCGCCTGGGCCGTCGCAAAGCGCGACGCTCCCAAGGTCGCCGAGCAGCTCTGGACGCACGGCTTCCCGGCCGGTCCGGCGGGCCGCTATGCACCGTTCCTGCCGTTCTTCTGGGGCACCTGGAACTTCAGCAAGAACCAGTCGGCGGCCAAGAGCCTGATGGTGTTCCTCAGCCAGGCGTCGTCGGCCGAGAAGATGGTGGAGGCCAGCGGCGGTTACGACCTGCCGGCCTTTGCCAACTTCACGACGTTCAAGACCTGGGCCGAGGAAGCGCCGCCGAAGGGCACGCTCTTCTCCTACCCGAACCCGTACAACCACCAGGTTCTGTCGATCGCCGCGGCGCCCGCGCCGCACAAGATCGCCGAGCAGATCTACACGCAAGCCATCCAGACCCAGATGGTCGTCCGTTACGCCAAGGGCGAGGCGATGGACAAGACGCTCGACTGGGCAGCCAAGGAAATCGAAGGCTTCTCGCGCAACTAGGCGCGCGACTTCGAAACGTTCGGGGGGACGCCGTCGCCAGACGGCGTCCCTGCGAGCGTAACGCATCGGCCAACATTGCCGGGAGCATCCAATGGCAGACGTCGCCGCCCCAAATTCCATCGCCGCCATGGGCGACAGCCGCAGCAGCCTGCACAAGCTCATGCAGCGCAAATCGACCGTCGCCTTCCTGATGGCGCTGCCGCTGATCCTGCTGATCCTGATCCTGGTCGCCTATCCCGCCGGCTACGCCGTCTACCTGGCGATGCTGAACAAGGGCATGACGCGCTTCGTCGGCTTCGGCAATTTCGAGTTCCTGTTCACCCGCGACACCTTCTGGCTGGTCGTCTACCAGTCCTGCCTGTTCGCCATCACCGCGGTGATCTTCAAGGCGATCATCGGCTTCGTGGTCGCCCACTTCGTCCACAACATCCCGAGCAAGGGCCAGCGCAAGTGGCGCGGCATGCTCCTCGTGCCGTGGGTCATTCCGCCGGCCATGAGCACGCTCGCCTGGTTGTGGCTGTTCGATCCGTCCTACAGCGCCATCAACTACCTGCTTGAGCCGCTCGGCGTCGGCCGCATTCCCTGGACCGGCGAGGCCGGCTGGGCACGCTTCTCCGTCATCCTGGTCAATGTCTGGATCGGCGCGCCGTTCTTCATGATCATGTATCTCGCCGCGCTCAAGTCGGTGCCCGAGCAGCTCTATGAGGCGGCCGCCATCGACGGCGCCACCTGGTGGCAGCGCATCTGGTTCGTGACCCTGCCGATGATGCGCAACATCATCGCCATCACCGCGCTGTTCTCGCTGATCGTCACCTTCGCGAACTTCGACATTGTGCGCGTGCTGACGGCGGGCGGTCCGCTCAACAGTACGCACATCTTCGGCACCTGGGCGTTCCGTGTCGGCATCGAGGGCGGCGACATACCGCTCGGTGCCAGCGTGTCGCTGTTCATGGTGCCGATCCTGGCGGTCGCCGCCACGTTCATCCTGCGCGACATCACCAAGCGGGGGAGCGAAGTCTGATGGCCAACGTCGCGATCGCGGAAGGCGCCACGCCCCGCCCCAACTACGGCAGCATGAGCAAGGATCGGCGCTGGGCGCTGCGCTGGTCCTATTTCTTCCTCGTGCTGTTTGCGATCTTCTTCCTGATGCCGCCGATCTACATGCTGATCACCTCGCTGAAGACCAGCCAGGAGATCTCGGCGGCCGGCAATCCGTGGTGGATCTACAATCCGACGCTGGCCAACTACATTGAGCTGCTGA
This sequence comes from Reyranella sp., assembly GCA_030681635.1. Classification (GTDB taxonomy): domain Bacteria; phylum Pseudomonadota; class Alphaproteobacteria; order Reyranellales; family Reyranellaceae; genus Reyranella. The sequence continues at coordinate 1,371 of JAUXRT010000623.1, read as the reverse complement.
CCCAGAACCACTACCTGACCTTCTTCCGCAACTCCGCGATCGTGTCGGTCTGCGTCGTGGCCGTCACGATGCTGATCAGCGTCATTGCGGCCTTCGCCCTGGCGCGCATGAAATTCTGGGGCTCGGCCACGCTCGCGACCGGCGTCTTCCTGACCTACCTGATCCCCGAAACGCTGCTGTTCATCCCGCTGTTCAAGATGTTCGCCTGGGTCAACGAGACCTTCGACATCCAGCTGATGAACCACTGGTGGACGCTGATCATTCTCTATCCGACGCTGACGGTGCCGTTCTGCACCTGGATCATGATCGGCTACTTCGCGTCGATCCCGAAGGAGCTGGACGAGGCGGCGCTGATCGACGGCGCCACCTGGACGCAGACGCTGACCAAGATCTTCATTCCGGTAGCGCTGCCCGGCATCATCGCCGCGACGATCTTCGCCTTCACCGTGTCGTGGGCGCAGTTCCTCTATCCGCTGGCCTTCACCACCTCGACCACGGAACTGGTGCTGCCGGTCGGCATCATCACAACCCTGATCAAGGGCGACGTGTTCAACTGGGGCCAGATCATGACCGGCGCACTGCTGGGAGCAGCGCCGCCGCTCGTCATCTACGCCTTCCTCATGGACTATTACATCGCGGGTCTGACTGCCGGCGCGACCAAAGGGTAAGAGACAATGGCTCAAGTAACGCTGCGCAAGATCATCAAGAAGTACGACGAAGTTCTCGCCGTCCGCGGTATCGACCTCGACATCGTCGACAAGGAGTTCATCGTCCTGGTCGGGCCTTCGGGCTGCGGCAAGAGCACGACGCTCCGCATGATCGCCGGCCTCGAGGAGATCAGCGGCGGCGACATCGCCATCGGCGGGCATGTGGTCAACGACGTGCCGCCGAAGGACAGGGACATCGCCATGGTGTTCCAGAACTACGCGCTCTATCCGCACATGAACGTCTACGAGAACATGTCGTTCGGGCTGAAGCTCAAGAAGACGCCCAAGGACGAGATCGACCGTCGCGTGAAGCAGGCGGCGCAGATCCTCGACATCACCGAGTTGCTCGACCGCAAGCCCAAGCAGCTCTCGGGTGGCCAGCGCCAGCGCGTCGCCATGGGGCGCGCCATCGTGCGCGATCCCAAGGTCTTCCTGTTCGACGAGCCGCTCTCGAACCTCGACGCCAAGCTGCGCGTGCAGATGCGCACCGAGATCAAGAAGGTGCACCAGAAGGTGCGCACCACCACGGTCTACGTCACGCACGACCAGATCGAGGCGATGACCCTGGCGGACCGTGTCGTGGTCATGAACGCGGGCCTGATCGAGCAGGTCGGCACGCCCAACGACCTCTATCATTCCCCGGCCACCAAGTTCGTGGCAGGCT
>JAUXRT010000617.1 GCA_030681635.1 Reyranella sp. | reverse complement strand
AGCGCCGGATGGGTGCGCTCGACCGCGAGCGCCAGAGCTGGTTCCAGCAATGGCGCGAACTGTACGACCATATCCTGCCGCGGCGCGGCCAGTTCCTCAGCGTCTCCGGGCAAAGCGACCGCGGCCGCAAGGTGAATGGCCGGATCCTCGACTCGACCGGAACCCTGGCTGCCCGCACTTTGGCCTCCGGGCTGATGTCTGGCGTCACCTCGCCGGCGCGGCCGTGGTTCCGCCTCACCGTCGGCGATCCGGCGCTGGCGCAAGCCGAAGGCGTGCGTGCCTGGCTCGACCGGGTGCAGGAGGCGATGCTGCGCGTCTTCGCCCGCTCCAACCTCTACAACGCGCTGGCAACGGTCTACGAGGAGCTGGGCGTGTTCGGCTCGGCGGCGCTCCTGGTCCTGGAGGACGACGAGGAGATCGTGCGCGCCTGGCCGTTGACGGTGGGCGAATATTGGCTCGCCTCGTCGGACCGGCTGGTGGTGAACACGCTCTACCGCGAGTTCCCCCTCACCGTGTTCCAGCTCGTCGAGCGCTTCGGGCGTGATGCGGTGTCTCCGCTGGTGCGCGAGCAGTACGACGCCGGCACTTGGGACCGCGAGGTCACGGTGGTGCATGCGATCGAGCCCAACGAAGGCCGCGACCTGGAACGCGCCGACAACCGCAACATGGCGTTCCGCTCGGTCTACTACGAGAAGGCGGGCGCCGATGAGGGCCTGCTGTCGGTCTCCGGCTTCGAGGCCTTTCCCGCGATGTGCCCGCGCTGGCATCTGGTGGGCAACGACGTGTGGGGCCGTTCGCCCGGCATGGATGCGCTGCCCGACGTGAAAGGTCTGCAGGTGCTGCAGAAGCGTTTCGGCCAGGCGCTGGAGAAGATGGTGAATCCGCCGATGGTGGCGCCGCCCAGCATGCGCAACGACATCGCATCGACGGTGTCGGGCGCGGTGACCTACGTCGCGGACCCGAGCGGCGCGGGGTTCCGCCCCGCCTACCAGATCAACCCACCGCTCAATCACCTGGCCTCGGCCATCGCCGACCGGCAGCGCAGCGTGCAGGCCGCCTTCTATGCCGACCTGTTCCTGATGATGAGCCAGCTCGACGACGTGCGCTCGGCGACCGAGATCGTGGAGCGACGCGAGGAGAAGATGGTGATGCTGGGGCCGGTGCTGGAGCGGCTGCACGACGAGCTGCTCGATCCGCTGATCAAGCGGGTGTTCGGTCTCATGGAGCGGGCGGGGCAGGTGCCGGAACTTCCGCCGGCGATGGCCGGCAAGGGCATCAGCATCGAATATGTCTCGTCGCTGGCCCAGGCGCAGCGCTCGGTGGCGACCGGCGGCATCGAGCGGTTCGTGAGCTTCGCAGGCCGAGCCGCGGCGATGAAGCCGGACGTTCTCGACAAGCTCGACATCGACCAGACGGTCGACGCCTACGGCGACCTGTTGGGCGTGCCCAGCCGGTTGATCGTCTCGACGGACCGCGCGGCGGCTGCCCGCCAGCAGCGGGCAGAGGTGCAACAGCAGCAGATGGCGTTGCAGGCGGGCCAGGCGATGGCGGCCGGCGCTGAGAAGCTCGGCCGCATCGACGCGGGCGGCGGCAAGAACGTCCTTCAGGCCCTGGTGGGCCGCTAAACCCGGAGAACAGAAATGGCAACGACGATCTACCCGACTGTGCCCGTGGCGCAGCCGGAAGCGGAGCTGTGGCCGGTCGACAACGATCCAATCTCGATCCAGGCCGACGAGATGTTCGCGCGCCAGCTCGATACCGGGTTCGCGGGCGAGATCCGCAACCTCGTGCATGACCCGGAGACGGGCCTCGCGGGCAAAGACCCGGAGACCGCGCTGGGCGGCGTCGCCGAGGCGATCCCGCTGCTGGGCGAGCTGAAGGACCGCTATCTGGCGCAAGCGATCGGCCCGCGCCAGAAGGCTATCCTGGAACCGCTGATCAACACGCGGCTCGATCGCGCCACGGGCGATCTCGGCCGGATCGCGCAGCAGGCGACCTCGGTGCTCGACGACCGCAGCGTGGCCGAGCGCCTCGCCGGCCTGCATCAGGATGCAATGCTGGCCTGGCGGGACCCGGCGCAGTTGCGCGTGCTGGGCCAGGCGGCGGTGGGCGAGCTGCGCTACCAGGGCGAGCGCAAGGGATGGGATGCGACCCAGACCGATACCAACGTGCGCCAGAGCCTGAGCGACCTATATGCCGGCGCGATCGAGCAGGCCATCCGCCAGGACCTCGACGGCGCCAACGATCTCTACGAACATGCGCGCGACGTCATCCAGCCCGAGCGGCAGGCGGCGATTGATCGCCGCTTCGTCGAGGCGCGGGAAGATAAGACGGTTGCGCGTGTTGGTGATGATCTGAGGGCTGGATGGGCGAAAATGTCGATCGCGCCATCTATGGCTGACTTCCCCGATATTGAATCTACAGCTCGGCCGCGCCCCGATATCAGGTGGTTCCTCGATCAGGCTGCCGCGCAGCTCGACGACAATAGCTCTCCACGCTTGCGCGGGCTCGTCCAGAACGAAGCCACCGCGCAATTCTTTCGGGCCGGGAAGGAGTGGTTGACTGAGCGCAGTCAGTCTGTTGCCAACCTCCTCAAATGGCAGAAAGAAAATCCCACAGCGTTGTTCACGGACGTACCATCGGACTTGAGATCGAAGATGTCACCGGATCAGATAGCTGCTTTTCGCTTCTTCGCTAACGTCCAGGGCCATATCGAACCAGACTTGGGCTTGTATGATCGCCTTGAGCGCGATTTGCTTGATCGTCCGCGCAAGTTTGCCGATATGGCGCTCGATGAATACGCACTTCATGTAGGCGTTGATGGAGTAGATCGTTTGAGCGGCTTGCAGGAAGCGATCCGCAAAGGAGATCCCGACGGGCAAGTGGCCCACATAAGGACAGGCCGTCGCCTAGTGGAGAATGCGATCCTGAGAGCAGGTTTCGAGCCAGATGCTACGGTCGGCCAATCCGCTCGCGCAGGTGTTCGCGACCGAATCGAAGAGTTCGCAAAAGTTAACGGTAGAGCGCCGACTGAAGACGACATCGTACGAGTCGTCAACGAGGAGACTGCCAGCTTGAAGCGTGACGGCGGCGGTGTTCAGACAGATGGCTTGCCATCGACAGACGTCCAGCTAGCGCAGGCCAAACAGGGTGCCGACCCGAAGAATGGGCAAGATTCGTCCAAATCCGATGGGCGCGATCCGTCGAAATTCTATCTGAAGTTCGATGGCCGCTATCTGAAGCTCTACGATGGAGAAGAGGTTATTGGCGAATGGCCCGCAGTCTCCGGAAAAGAGAACTTTGGGAGTGGAAAGGATCAGAAAAAAGTGAACTACGGACCCATTCCCGAGGGCACATACGACATTAAGCAGAGTCGATATCAAACCATCAGCGCTTGGAATCGGGTGCTGGGATGGGTTGGAAGCGGCGAATGGGCCGGCTCAGTAAGAGGTTGGGGGACGGAACGCGTGTGGGCCGACCCGACGAAGGAGACGGAGGCGAGCGGCCTCACTTTTGGGCGAAAAGACATGGCGATTCATGGCGGCTCGTCGCCCGGCTCGGCCGGATGCATCGATCTCACTGACAAGATGACGGATTTTGCAAAAGAGTTTCGAAAGATGGGAGTCGATCTCAAGTTGTATGTTGACTATTCGCCGCCGATCCCTACGCCCTAGGAATAACATGATTTGAGCCTAAGTCTCTGTTGTTCAGGGAGTAGTAAAAATACAATCTAAGAGGGAATATTGAGGCTATCAAGAAATGACGACCCTGATCGGCCGGACGCACCGATCTCGAGCGTCGCATCATTATCGCAACCGATTCTCGGCAAGCCGCGAAGGCTTCTCCGCGCCGCCATCTACTGGCTGTTTTGGCTTTGGCTTGCGCTTGTCGAATCGTCCAACGTCGGAGAACTCATACAGTACTATGTTGTCGATCCAGAAACCTATAACCGCGTTTTTCGTGATCCGGGGTTTTATTTCGCGATGGTGTGGGCTTGGACTGCGCTCTTTGGCGTGGCAATAGGGTTTCAGGCTGTGTGCTGGCGGAAGGGGCAAGTTTCTTTGATTGCAGTGACCATCTCCGCCGTGTTCGTTTGCTACTTGATCGCAAACGTGACGTTTGGAATTCACAAAATTTGCTGCGGCTAGCGGACTCTACCGACGTCAATGGCGGCTGACGGTTTGCCTCGGGCGATTGCCGACGGCAGTGACTCTATCGGCCCAACGTTCCGTTGGACATGCAGAACCCGTTAAAGTTGTATTGAAATACGCATTAACAATCACTATGGATCGATGCATGGCAAGCGTTCGATTCTTTAGCGGGTTGTTTGTGGTGATATCGGTGATCTTCGCCGTTTCATCAGTCGCGCAGCACAGGGGCCTGCGCGACATGCTGGAAGTCAATTGGAGCATCTCGACGGCAAACGAAACGTTGCTGGGGGATCTCTCCGCCTACTATCGGGAACATGCGAAGGTGCGCCTAGGGCGGGAGAACCGCTTGGCCAACGGCGTGGCCTGGCGGCTGCAGACGGATATCCGCACCGGACTGTCGGTGCCCCGGCTGACATGGATGCCCGATCGCGACCGCTTGAAAATCGCCAATGGTCTTTTCGAGGCGGTTCATGGCGAATTGCTGGCTCGATACGAGAAGCAGTACATCGAATACCGAACCCATCGGCTCTACGACTGGCAAGAGGGAGGACCGCTGGACAGTGCGCCCGGACCGCCCTTTGGCAAACAAGTGAAAGTCGCCGTGACCTATGCCAGCGCACGCCTCGTAAGTTCCCTCGAGACGGGCATGGAATACAAAGCCACTTCGTTCTGGCTCGAAGTCCGAGGGCTGGTGCTGGATCTCGAGCGGGGCAGAATTTCGATGATCGAGGCCTGCAAGGAGGAGCGTGAGGGCGGGTTCCGGTTGGGTGAACTGCTCGACGTGTGCGACGACCAGTCACTGGAGCGTTTCATCGCGATCTGGGTGAACAAGGTCGAGACGGCCATGGAAAGGCACGAAATCGGGGTGATGAACTCTCGGTCCAGTGCGGTGAAAGTATGTATCCCCTGGATTGGAAGGACAGGGTCGATCCGACCTGGATCAACCTCTATCTGACCCCCAGTGGTATCGCCGTGTTCAATCGACGTTGGAACCCGAACGTCGCCAAATTCTGCGCATTCTACGACATCACGGTGAATCCCATCGTCATCCCCTATCGCGAGCTTGAGCCTTTCATGAAGCCGGGCTCTTGGCGCGACGAACTTCTGCGCTAGCGACCAGCTGGGCGACACCGCGGCGGCCGGCGAGGATGACGCGCTCTGGCTCTGCTACCAGTCGATGCGCGACACCTGGGAGAACCGCGTGCGCGGCGTCTCCCGGCAGGCCCAGGCGCGCTACTACGAAACGGCGGCGGGCAACGTCGATCCGACGTTGGGGATCGTGAAGTCGCTGCTTGGTTAAGTCGCCAATTTCCTGAAATGGCTGACTACTTGCTCGCGCCACGGTAGCGCTTGATCAGGAACGCGATGGCCGTCCACGCGACGACAATCGCCAACGCGATCAGGAGAATTTCTGGATAAGGATTGGGCGGGTCTTCCGCCTCGTGTGCGATAGGCCCAATCAGTACCGCGACCGGCGCCAGCAAGGAGTAGGAAAAGATCACTGCGCAGCTTCCCCAAGAGAAAGTCGGTTCAAGGGAACAGCGCGGCAGGTTCAGGAGAAGAGAGTAGATAATCGGAGAGACCAAAAGGGCCAAAGCGGTGCGGCCCGCCATTCCGATGAAGGCTGCGGTGCCTATCAGGACACAAGTCACGATCAGGGTTGCCAGCATGTACATGGTTCCCGCTCAGTGGACGACCTTGCTTGAGTGAGGACAACCAACTCCCGGTTGTAGGCCGACCCGGCCAGTCTGAGTCATCAAATTTAAGGAGGACAAGATGTGTGAACCGGTCACGACCACACTGATGATAGGCGCGTCCGTGGCGCAGACGGCGCTGGGCGTCGCGCAACAGGCGCAGCAGGCCCAGGAGGCGGCGGCACAACAGGCCAGCCGCGCCTGGCAGACTGCATACCAGACGGCTTTTCAAACCGCGCAGGCGCGCAACGCCGCTACGGTCTCCGAGTACAACGCCCAGGATGCCGAGCGGCGCGGCGCGGTCGAGGAGGAGCGGCAGCGGCGCAAGACGTCGCTGCTGCTCGGCACCCAGCAGGCGCGCTTCGCCGCCCAGGGCAGCGATCTGCTGGGCTCGCCGCTCGATCTGTTGGGCGACACCGCCGCCTTTGGCGAAGAGGACGCGTTGGCCACACGCTACCAGGCGGCGCGGGAAGCCTGGAATTACAGGATTCAGGCGGCAAATCAGACCTCACAGGCCGATTTCTATGCAAATTCGGCCGTCGCACCGCTCCGTAACTACGATCCAGGCCTGGGAATTGCCAAGTCGCTGCTGGGCGGGACGACCGATCTGCTGGGAATCGCCGTTAAACGGGGGGTACTGAAGTAGTCCAGTACCGTTCAGCCCGGAACAAAGCGGGTATTTGCACTCGTCCACTGTGACTGCCTTGCCACACCTTCTGTAACAATGACTTAGCGGCCGTTGTACAGGGTGGCGTCTCGCCGGAACTGTCGGTTACATTGTGTCGTCATTGTGAATTTGAGTTCGGCCCGTGCCGCCTGCGTGCAGGGTTTGTGTAAATCAGGGGAGATAGAGACATGAAGAAGGCATTTATCGCCGCCGCTGCGCTGGTTGCGCTGCCGATGGCTGCCCAGGCCCAGTCGCTCCAGCCGGGCGGTTTCTACATTGGTGCCGAAGGCGGCCTCAATTGGATCCTCAACAATTCCTTCAACACCACGATCGGCGTGCCGGCCGGTACATTCACCGGATCGACCAACGGTAGCTACAACACCGGCTGGCTGGCCGGCGGCATGATCGGCTACGATTTCCTCGGCCCGCGCGTGGAACTCGAAGGTGTCTATCGCAGCAATACCGGAACGCTGACCTACCCCGGTCTCGGTGGCGCCAGCGCCAATGGCTACATCAACCAGTTCTCGGTCATGGCCAATGTGCTCTATGACTTCAATGCGGGCGGGATGATCGTTCCCTACGCCGGCGTCGGTGCCGGTATCGCGTTCCTCACGGCTGGTGATTCTGGCGGGTCGGCCGGCTCCACGCAGTTTGCCTACCAGGGCATCGTCGGCCTGGGCTGGAACATCGACTCGACCTTCCGCGTGAACCTGGAAGGCCGTTACTACGGCACCACGTCACCGACCTACACCTACTCGAGCAACCTGGGCGGCACGCCGTACACGCTCGCCGCTTCCATCCCGAACAACAACTTCTCGTTGATGGCGAGCGTGCAGCTGAAGTTCGGTGACGCCCCGGCCGCTGCGCCGCCGCCGCCGCCGGTCGTTGCGCCGCCGTCGTTCATGGTGTTCTTCGACTGGGACCGCTCGAACCTCAGCGCCCAGGCCCTGAACACGATCAAGCAGGCCGCTGGTGCCTACAAGACCAAGGGCAACGCCCGCATCACGGCGACCGGCCACACCGACACGTCGGGCCCGGAAGCCTACAACATGGCGCTGTCGCTGCGTCGCGCGAACACGGTCAAGGATGCTCTGGTGCGTGAAGGCGTGCCGGCCACCGCGATCGCCGTCATCGGCCGCGGCGAAGCGGGCCTGCTGGTCAAGACCGCGGACGGTGTCCGCGAGCCGCAGAACCGTCGCGTCGAGATCGTCATCCAGTAAGACGGTCTGAAACCTAATCTTTCGAGGGGCGGCCGGGTAATTCCCGGCCGTTTCCTTTTTTCAGGCCCCATATCAATTGCCTCAATTGCCAGGCAATCGTCAGGGGCAGGCGCTTTTCGGGTTGGCGGGGGCGGAAGCGGCCTCTATATCCGGGCGCAGGAGAATGTATTCATGTCGCAAGTGTTGATGCCCAAGGCGACCGCCGTCTGGCTGGTCGAGAACACGACGCTCACGTTCGATCAGATCTCGGCCTTCACCGGCCTGCATCCGCTCGAGGTCCAGGCGATCGCCGACGGCGAAGTGGCGGGTGGCATGACGGGCTTTGACCCGACAACCAACGGCCAGCTCACCAAGGAAGAGATCAAGCGTGCCGAAGCCGACAGCACCGCGGCGCTGAAGCTCACGCCGCGCGACGTGCCGATGCCGGTCGCGCGCTCCAAGGGCCCGCGCTACACGCCGGTGGCCAAGCGCCAGGACCGTCCCGACGCCATCGCCTGGCTGCTCAAGATTCATCCCGAGTTGCAGGACAGCCAGGTCGCCAAGCTGGTCGGCTCGACCAAGAGCACCGTCCAGTCCGTGCGCGACCGCTCGCATTGGAACATGCAGAATGTGCGCCCGCGCGATCCGGTGACCTTGGGCCTCTGCTCGCTGAAGGACCTCAACGACGCCGTCGACAAGGCGCGCCGCAAGGCCGCCCGCGAGGACGCCGCCAAGAAGAAGGCGCAGGCCAAGGTCGGCGCCGCGGCTGAAGCCGCGAAGACCGCGGCGGTCGATCCCGCCGAGGCCGATCAGCCCGACGTCGAGAGCTAGACCGTCAGCATCACCTTGCCGACATGGTCGGCGCGCTCCAGCTCGGCGTGCGCCGCCGCTGCCTCACGCAGCGGGAAGGTCTTGTAGATGATCGGCTTCACCTTGCCGCTTTCCAGCAGCGGCCAGACCTTGTCCTTCAGCCCGCGCGCCATCCGCCCCTTGTTGGCGATGCTCTGTGGCCGCATCGTCGAGCCGGTGAGGGTGAGGCGGTTGACCATGACGATGCCGGCGCTGATCGTGGCCACCGGCCCCGCCTGCACGGCGATGATGACGCAACGGCCGTCCTGCTTCAGCAGCATCAGATTCTTGGGCAGGTAGTCGCCGGCCACCATGTCGAGCACGACATCGACGCCGCCCGACAGCTTCTTCACCTCGGCCGCCCAGTCGTTGTCCTTGTAGATAATGGCGTGGTCGGCGCCGAGCGCCTTCACCGCCGCCGCCTTCTCTTGCGTGCGTACCGTCGTGTAGACCGTGGCACCGAAAGCCTTGGCGAGCTGGATCGCGGTCGTTCCGATGCCGCTGGCACCGCCGTGGATCAGCACCGATTCACCTGACATGAGCAGGCCGCGCTCGAAGAGATTGTGCCAGACGGTGAAATAGTTCTCGGGCAGTGCGCCAGCCTGCAGCATGTCGAATCCCTTGGGGATCGGCAGGCATTGCGGTGCGGCCACGGTGCAGTACTCGGCATAGGAGCCGCCCGGCGTCAGTGCGCAGACCGTGTCGCCCACCTTCCAGTCCGTGACGTCGGCGGCCACCGCCGCCACCGTGCCGGCGGCTTCGAGGCCGGGCAGGTCGGAGGCGCCCGGCGGCGGTGCGTAGGTTCCCTGCCGCTGCGCGATATCGGGCCGGTTGATGCCGGTGGTCGCCACCTTGATCAGGATCTCGCCGGCCTTCGGCACCGGCACCGGCCGTGTGGTGGGCACGAGCACTTCGGGGCCGCCGGCCTTGGTGATCTCGACGCAGGTCATCGTGGCGGGAAGAGCGCTCATGGTCGGCCTTTCGAAGCGATGGGAGCAATGGTAGGTGTCCCTTAGCCGCTTCCTTGGAGCCGCGCCATGGCCTTCGAATCAGACGACCTCGAACCTCTTCACAAGAAATCCCAGCCGCGAAATCTCGACCCGATGGCGGTCGACGATCTCAGGGAATACATCGCGACCCTCAAGGCGGAGATCGTCCGCGTCGAGGAAAAGATAAAGGCCAAGCAGAGCCACGCTTCGGCCGCCGCATCATTCTTCAAGAAGTGAGGGCCGCGTGGCCGAAGCCAAGTTCCTGAAGCCCGACACGCTGGCGCTGCACGCCGGCCAGCATCCCGACCCCGTGACGGGCGCGCGGGCGGTGCCGATCTACCAGACGACCTCGTTCGTCTTCCGCGACGTCGACCATGCCGCCAGCCTGTTCAACCTGGAAGTCGGTGGCCACATTTATAGCCGCATCTCCAATCCCACCGTCGCAGTGTTCGAGGAGCGGGTGGCGGCACTTGAGGAAGGCTCGGGCGCGCTCGCGACGTCGAGCGGGCAGGCGGCGCTGCACATCGCCATTGCCACCTTGATGGATGCCGGCAGCCATATCGTGGCCTCGACCTCGCTCTATGGCGGCACGCGCAACATGCTGGCGCTGACCATGCCGCGCTTCGGCATCGAGACCACCTTCGTCAATCCGCGCGATCATGCCGGCTTCGCCAAGGCCATCCGGCCCAACACGCGGCTGGTGATCGGCGAGACCATCGGCAATCCCGGCGGCGAGGTGCTGGACATCCCGGCGATCGCCGCCATCGCGCATGCCGCCAGGATCCCGCTGATGATCGACAACACCTTCGCGTCGCCGGTGCTGTGCCGGCCGCTGACGCTGGGCGCCGACATCGTGTTCCAGTCGGCCACCAAGTTCATCGGCGGCCATGGCGTGGCGATCGGCGGCGTGATCGTGGAGTCCGGCCGTTTCGACTGGGAGGCCTCGGGCAAGTTCCCGACACTGACCGAACCCTACGCCGGCTATCACGGCATCGACTTCGCCGAGGAGTTCGGCCCGCACGCCTTCGTCATGCGCGCCCGCACCGAGGGTGTGCGCGATTTCGGCTG
>JAUXRT010000757.1 GCA_030681635.1 Reyranella sp. | reverse complement strand
GGCGCCGAATTGTTCAGGGCATTGAGGCCATCTGCCGGGCCAGCGTTCTGAACGGGCGCCGCGCTTTGAAGCGGGCTGGCACCCTGAAGGGGACCGGCTCCCTGCAACGGACCCGCGCCTTGCAGCGGTCCCACGCCCTGGAGCGGACCCGCACCTTGTAACGGGCCGGCACCTTGCAACGGACCCGCGCCTTGCAGCGGGCCAGCACCCTGAAGCGGACCTGCGCCTTGGAGAGGACCGGCGCCCTGGAGAGGACCAGCACCTTGCAGCGGACCGGCGCCCTGAAGCGGACCAGCACCCTGAAGCGGACCGGCACCTTGCAACGGACCAGCGCCTTGCAACGGGCCACCGCCCTGCTGTGGGCCACCACCTTGTTGTTGCTGGCCTTGCTGCTGCTGACCTTCTTGCTGCTGGCCTTGCTGCTGCTGCGCTTCCTGCTGGGCGATCTGCTGGCCCTCGCCCTGCGCTGCCGGAGTTTGCGCATGCGCCACGCCAATGAGGACGAAGGACGACACGACCGCAAGACACTGCGCTCTAAATGCAATTTTAACCATGAGACCCAACCCGACCGCGGCGGCAAGCACCACTGCAGTCATTTTTGAAGTATTCACACCCACTTGGCCCGACCGGCAGAGCTCGGATCGGTCCCACCCAAGTTAACTGGCAAGGTACCGAATCGTGCGTGCTAAGCCAAGCCCTTGCCCGCTCATTGCAATCGATCGAGAGTTCGGTCGAAACCACGTGGAGGCAACTCCAATAAACTCAATCATTACGGCTAATATAAGCCCTTGGCCCTGCCAAGGTAGGGCCGGCGCTTTGCCGACCGTTATTATTCGACGATAAAGAGACCGCAGCTTTAATGCAGACAGTAGATATTGCCAACGTCTAACACATCAATAGCATTAAAATTCAAATAGATAAAGGATATTCCTAACCTCAATAGTTAGAGAAATCCCGGATTGCTGAATCACCCATTATGCAAGAGGTTTTTGCGCCCTGCCGGCGAGTTCCCTGAGGGCTGCGGAAAAGTCTGCGGCATTTCCGCACTCTATACGCCAATATCGGCCAATTCCCGCTTTACGTGCCCGACGATCGATATCGGACGCGCGACGCCTGTCGGCGTCCTCCGGGGTGATTCGCAGTCTCGAAATGGTACTACTCGGCCAGTCATGCGAGCATTTCAATTTCGAGAGCCAGAAGCACGGCCATGCTGATCACCGTTGCTCTGCCCATCTACAACGGCAATCCGTATCTGGAGAAGGCGATCGCCTCCATCCTGGCGCAGGATGTGGATCTCGAGCTGATCATATCCGATGACGGTTCAAGCGACGGCTCGCTGGCCGTGGCCGAGGGCTTCGCCGATTCCCGCATCCGCCTCCTGCGCAACGACCGGAACAGGGGAATATTCGGCAACCTGAACCGATGCGTCTCGGAAGCTCGGGGCGACCTGATCCAGGTATTCTCCCAAGACGACGTGATGTTGCAGGAGTATCTCGCCTCGCAAGCCGCGCTGCTGGCCAAGCACCCCGACGCCGGCCTCGTCTACGGCATGCCCGAACGCATCGACGAACAGGGCCGCCTGCTCGGCACCTACGACAATGACACCACGCCCGAGCGAATCGAATGGCCGCTCTATCTCTGGATCTCGTCGCACTACGGGAACCTGCCCGCATCGATCTCATCGATCATGATCCCCCGCCGCACATTCGACGCCGTGGGTCTGTTCGACCCGGCCTATCCCCTGGCGGGCGACCTCGAATTCTACAATCGGGTGGCGGAGCGGTTTCCGATCCTGCGCAACGCAGAAGTGAAGCATGCCGTCCGAACCCATCAACTCATGACTTCAGCGTTGCCGACGTCAGGGGCCAGGTATTTGCGCGAGGAACTGAGGCTCGCGGAGTGGTACCGCAGGCACTGGAGCGAGGCGGAGCTGAAAAAGGTCCGCCGCTTCCGGGCCCATCTGCGCGGCCGCTATCATCTCGGCTGGATCAGGCGCCTGGCCATGCGGGGACACATCGTCCAGGCCGCCCGCGCCCTGCGGGACCTGAACCGTCTCTATCCGCTTGGCTGGATCATAGGCCCGCAGCTGCGGCAGCTGCTTGGGGTGCGAGGGCTGGAGCGGCCGAGCATCCCGCCACCAAAGACCGCGGCCGCCGCCTGAGCCGGCGTTCTCCGCTCAGGACTCCACGGCCCTGATATTCTTATGCGTGGCGCCCGCCGAGCCCTTGAACAACGGCAGCAAGGCGTCCTTTTCCGAGAGGACGATTTCGCTGTAGATCAGCGGCCATCGCACATTGAGTTCCGGATCGTTCCATCTGATCCCCGCTTCGCTCTCCCGCGAGTAAGGGGCATCGACCTTGTATGAAACGATGGTGTCGCTCGACAGGGTGAGGAAGCCGTGCGCGAACCCGCGCGGGATGTACAGTTGCTCGCCTTCATCGGCGCTCAGCGCCGTGCCGATCCATCGCCCGTAGTTCGGAGAGTTCGGCCTGATATCCACGACGACGTCGTAGATCGCACCCTTCAGCACACGGACGAGCTTTGCCTGCTCGAAGGGCGCGCGCTGGAAATGCAGCCCGCGCAATGTTCCCCGGGCCGTCGAAAGCGACTGATTGTCCTGCACGAAATCGGCGTTGATGCCGATTTCCGAGTAGGCGGCCTTCGACCAGATCTCCATGAAGTGTCCGCGGCTGTCGACAAATCGCTTGGAGCGGACCAGGAGTACGCCACTGCCCTTTTCCAGCTCTTGTGCGGTGAAATTCATGGATGCCCCTGGCCGTCTCTAGTGGAGTTCGAGACCAAGTGGCGCAGCTTATCTTAAAAGGCCAATGTTCTCAATGTTGCAGCCAACGCCGTTCACTTGGTAACGCGAAGAAGTCGACATGAAATTGCTTGTCTTGGGTGCGCAAGGTCAACTGGGCCAGGAACTGGCGGCCTTGTGTGCGGTGCGTGGCATCGCGACCACGCTGATGACACGGCGCCAATGCGATCTTGCCAACCCCGGCCAGATCCGGGCAGCGATCGAAGGCTCAAGCCCGTCCATCATCGTCAATGCCGCGGCCTATACGAAAGTGGATCAGGCCGAGAAGGAAGCCGGCCTGGCGCAGCTGGCGAACTGCGACGGCCCGGCAATGCTGGCGCAGGCATCGGCGGATGCCGGCATACCGTTGATCCATGTCTCCACCGACTACGTCTTCGATGGCAGCAAACCCTCGGCCTACGTCGAAACGGATCCCGTCATGCCGCTGGGGGTCTATGGTCTCTCCAAGGAAGCCGGCGAAAGGGCGATCCGGAGCATTCAGGATCGCCACATCATCGTCAGGACGGCGTGGGTCTACGGCGTCTACGGCCGCAACTTCCTCAAGACCATGCTGGACCTCGCGGCCACCCGGGAAGGCTGGGGAGTGGTCAACGACCAGGTGGGCAATCCGACCGGCACGGCCGACCTCGCGGAGGCGCTCCTCGCCGCCGCCGAAAAAACGTCGGGGAACGACACCTGTTGGGGGACCTACCACTTCGCAGGCCAGGGCGATGCGACCTGGTTCGAGTTTGCCGAGGAAATAGTCGCGGCGCAGGCTGCCTTCACCGGCAAGCATCCCGTCTTGAAAGCCACTACGACGGAAGACTATCCGACACCGGCGCGCCGTCCGCGCAACTCCCGGCTGAACAGCGATCTTTTCGCGTCGGTCTTCGGTGTTCGGGCGCTTCCCTGGCAGACGAGGACGCGCAACGTCGTGGAAGCAATCTTCGCGCAGCGTCGCGGACGAGGTTGAGCCCCCCGCGCGAAGCGCGCTACCGACGAGCCTCCGCCGTCCGGTCGGCAAGCCGTTCCAGCGCGGCGGCAAAGCCCGCGGCGTCGCCGCTCGCGACACGCCAATAGCCACCGGGCTCCGCCGCGCGCGCCAGCAAATCGACGTCGGAATCCGCGCTGCCGACGAAGAGCACCGGCTTGCCGGACTCGATGCAGGCATAGATCTTGGACGGCATCACGAAACCGACGAACGCATCCTTCAAGGTCACGAGATGCGCATCCGGCGCACGCAATAGCCCGGCCAACCGCTCCAGGGGAACCGGTTGGGATTTGTGGAACAGAAGGCCCTGCTCTGTGAAGCGCGCGACAAGCTCGTCGGCACCGGCCCCCGTCGCGCTCAGCCACAGACGCACCCTGCCGGTGCCGGTGCGATGATGGAGCCTGTAGCCTTCGGCGACTGTCTCGACATCGTGCGCCACACCGAAATTGCCGGCATACAGCAACACGCAGTAGCCCTTGAGGTCGGCCGGCAGCGGTTCGGCCACAATGTCTTTGCCGAACGACACAGGTGAGCCGTCGCGCACGAGGGCGATCCGATCCTCGCGGACTCCGGTTTCCCGCAGGCGCTTCAGCTGGTCGAGGCCGAGCACTTCGAAGCCGCCGATCCGTCGACGCCAGAAATTCGTCAGCCCGAGCAGCAGACCGAGCGCCGACGACGGACGATCGCGCGCCGCGATCAGGCACTCAGGATGAAAATCGGTGATGCGATAGACCAGACGCCCGCGCCACAGCGGCTTGAGTGGCGCCAACAGATGGATGAGCAGTGGCGGCGATCCGGTGAACAGGATGCCGTCGGCCGCCCGCAAGGCGCGAAAGCCGGCCGCGACCAGGCGCAGGTTGGTGCTGGCCGTCCACAGCAGGCGTGCCAGGAAAGAGCGGCGCGGCACCGGGCGGGTCGACAGCCGGATCTCGGTCAAAGCGCCCCTGCCCCGCGTCTCCTGCCGGGTCGAACCTTCGCCCGAGGACAGGCCGATCAGCGTCACCTCGTGTCCCTGCTCGGCCAGGACGCGCGCACGCATCTGCATGTATTGGCCGACCGCGCCGAAATCCGGCGGCAACCAGTCGGCAATGATGACAATCCGGCGCTCCGATGCGAGGTCGAACGGACTGTGCTCCAGCAGATCGCTCATGCGCCGGTATCCCCGGAACGACCCGCGCGACTGATCGAGCGGTAGAGCGTCTCCATCCGGCGCGCGATCGTCGGCCAGCCATATTGCTCGACGACGACGGCCCGGCCGCTCTCGCCCATGATCCGGCTCTGCGCGGCATCCGCGAGCAGTGCGTTCAGCCCGCCGGCAATGGCGGCTGGCGCGGGGTCGACAACCAGGCCGGCCTGGGCGTCCCGGACGATCTCCGACATGCCGACATCGGCCGTCGTCAGAACCGGAACCCCGCGGCGCATCGCCTCGAAGGCCGCGAGGCCGAAATTCTCCGACAGCGATGTCATGGCAAATACCCGCGCCGCTGCGAACAGCGCCTCCTTGTCGGCGCCCGCGACATGCCGGGCGAGGATCGTCACGCGTCCCGAAACGCCGAATCGCTCTGCCTCGGCCGCCAGGAAGGCGGCATGTCCGTCGGCATCGTCGCCGGCGATCACGACGCGCGCCTCAGGCGCCAGCGGCAGGGCGGCGATCAACCGGTCGAGCCCCTTCTCCCAGCTGATGCGACCGAGCGCCAGGATCAACGCGAGCATCGGCGCGCTGCCGCCGACGGCGGCCGCCACATCGGCCGACAGCGGCGCATCCGAAGGTGCCGGCGGGTCGTCGACGCCATGGGGGATCGTGGCGATGGGCGGCAGCTTCCAGCCGAATCCCGCGATATGTCCCGCCTCGACCGCCGACGTGGCGGCAATGGCGGCGGCGCCTTCCAGGTTGGCGCGCTCTGCCAGGGCAATCCACGCCGCCTTCACCCAGCGACTCTTGCGGCGCATCAGCTCGGGCACCAGCATGCCGCGCGGCGATATCACATACGGTACCCGGTGCGCCCGCGCAGCCCGGGCGCCGGCCCAGATCGGCCACAGATAGACGGCGTGGAGATGAACGGCGTCGAAGCCCGCGATCTGCCGCGCCAGCGCGCGCGCCATCGGCGGCGACCAGTACAGGCGGCGCAGCAGTCGGCTCGGAAAGTACGTCACCTTGACGCCCTCGAGATCGACCGGGCTCAGCAGTGGCACCGCACTGTCGCCATCGCCGTCGACATTCGTCGTGAAGACGTGAACGTCGTGGCCGAGCGCCGCAAGCTCGCGACACAGAGCATGGACCGTGCGGATCGGGCCGCCGTATCGGAGGGCGGGCAGATAGGTCGGTACGACGTGAAGCAGGCGCAAGGACGGCCGGCCGCGGTCAGGTCTGCTGCGGCTGGGCCCCGCCGGAGCGGGCGTAGAGCCATCTGAGGCCGATCGGCAGTGCGTATTTCGCCAACGCCCAGTAGACGAGGAAAAACATGATGGTCGCGCCGAACATCTTGGGCAGGGACATTTCGACTCCCGAGCCCGCCACGTTGTAGACGAACGCCAGCACGATGCCCTGACGCACCATCCATGGCAGCCGCGATTTCATGAAGTGACGGATGACGGCGGCTATCATCAGCCCCACCCCCGCCATGCCCAGCAGCATTCCCGGGAATCCCAGGTCGGCGTAATTCTCCGCCATGTAGCCGACGCTGATCGACGTGGTGCCACGGATGACCTCGAGCGGATCGGCGCCGGTCAGGCGAGCGAAGACCTCGCTGTCGGAGAGCGACGCCTTGTCGGGAAAGAAGATGCGCGGCCTGAAGACGTGATCGAAGGCGGCCTGCCATTGCCGCGCAGGCGGGGCCCCTTCGCGAGCCATGTGCTGATAGTCGATCACCGATCCGAAAATATCCACGTAGGCGAAACGGCTGAGCAGTGCGTAGGAGGCGTCTGCCCAGTCGATGTTTCCCGGCGAGATGGCTGCCGAACCGAGATAGGCCAGTCGATCGGACAGCGGCACGCTGATGTGCTGCGATTCCTCGCCGCCGGTCGCGAAGTCGCGATAGTCCATCTTCACCGCGGTCCAGAACAGCGCCAGCGTCATCAGGACGGTGAGCCACAGGATGCCGCCGAGGATCGACCCGATGCGCAACGCCAGACGCGAGGCGATTGCCGCGATCAGCAGATACACGAACACGCCGCGAAAATCCGACAGCAGGCCGCTGAAGCCGATCAGGATCTCGACCAGAACCGCCGCCAGCATGAACTTGCCGCCGCGGCCGGTCGACAGGACGGTGACGAACAGCAGGAACTCGGCCACGATCTTGAGGCGCGACACCGCCTCGAACTGCTGGGTGAGGCCGGGAATGGCGCGGCTCGCGTAGGTACAGGCGACCGCCAGGACCAGCGTTGCGCAATAAAGCATGAAAAGGTCCAACGGCCGCCATTCGCGATGGGCGTTCTCGTCTTCCGGCGTCGGCGCGGGAATGCCGCCGAGCATGGCGCGAAACACGCAGGCCAGGACCACGAGGCTCGCGAGCATGTACCAGTAGGCACTGACCACACCGGAACCGAAGGCGCCGGCGCCCAGCGCCTCGCCGTCGACCATCGACTGCAGGACGCGGGCGTAGGCCTGGGACCACTGCCAGAGGAAAATGTAGACCACCGCGGCCGGCATCGTCGGCTTGGCCACGATGCTGAGGGTGAGCCAGGGCACGAAACCGCCGATCGCCAGCGCCAGCGGGTCGAGCGAAAACGGCGAGATCAGCAGCAGCAGCAATCCCATGATGAAAGACGCGCGGCGCAGAAAGCCGTAGTCCAGCACCATGGGGGGTGTCGGGGCCCGCGCACGAACGCGGGAATTTACGGTCACCACGAGTGGTCTCGCACTGGATAGCGTTTCATTCTGCCCTGCTTCGGGACGTCAAGGCACTTGCCGCGCCTGCAATACCTTGGGCGGCCTGCGCTGGCGAGTAGGTTTCCATCCGCTTCGCCAGGGCCTGCCGGGTCCGGACAGGGTCGAAGGCCAGGACCTTGCCGATCCCGTCGGCCAGAGCCGCGACATTGCCGAGTGGAAAAACCGCTCCCGTGAGCCCTGTTTCGATCAAATCCGGGCCGCAGCCGACGGCGTCGGAAACCACCGCCGGCACGCCGCAGGCCATGGCTTCGTTGACGACCAGTCCCCAGGTCTCGCGCCCGTCGGACGGCAGGACGATGACATCGGCCGCCGCGTAGATGGCGGGCAGTTCGCTTTGATTGACGAAGCCGTGGAAGTGCGCGCGCACGCCCGATGAAGCCGCCGCCGCGGCGAGCGCGTCCTGCTGCTCGCCGGATCCGGCGAAGGCCAGGTCGACGGGACGGCCGTCCGCCGCCAGCCGTGCCGCCGCCTGCAGAAGGTCGAAGGGCCGCTTGCGCTCGATCAGCTTGCCCACGAACAGCACGCGCCGGGCCGACGCCGGATCGCGCTTCAGGCGGTCGCGGCCGGCGGCCTCGCTGGCTGCCCTGAAGGCGTCGTTGTCGACGCAATGCGGCGAGAAGAACAGCCGCTGCGGGGGCGCGCCGTAGTGCAGGAGATAGTCACGGTTCCTCTGCCCGACATAGAGGAAGCCGTCGAACCGACGCAGGACGCCGCGGAAGGCGATGGCCTTTGCCAGCCGGACCGCCCCGCTTCGCGGTCCGACGAGTTGGGAATCTCCCCGCGCAAACACCGGAACGCCGGCGCGCCGGCAGGCCTCGATCGCCTGCCAGTAGGTGCGAAGCGCCCATCCCGGCACGACGAAGCCGTCGAATCCCCCATTGGCGATTTCCCCGGCGATCTCGGGCGTGTCGCAGCCGAAGAACCGGTCGGTCGACGGCGCCCGCGCCACGTTGCGCAGGAACTTGCTGTGGTAGCCCGACAGGAGATCGACGTCCCATTCGAAGGCGACGTCGAACCCGGCGCGGGCCTGCTGCTCGGCCGTCTGGCGATGGGCGTAGAACACGGTCAGGTCGCAGTGCTTGGCGAGCTCGCGAAAGAGCGGCGCGAAGTACTGGATCGGATGGCTGATCAGGAACCCGATGCGCAAGGCGCCCTCAGCTCGACGGATGCCGCGCAGAGGCGCGGTCGAGCGCCGCGGCCAGAACACGGGCCGAATGGCGCGCGGAAAATTCCTCGAAGCCCGACCGGTCGACCCTGTCGGGATCGAAGGCGGCGCTTTCCTCGACGAAGGCGCGGAGTGCCGCTGCAATGATCTCCGGGCTGGGCAGCGCCTCTTCCGTGAGGGTCGTCACCCGGCCCGCCTGCGCCGCGCGGATCATGGCCACCGCCGTGCTCTCTTCGTGCAGGAGCGCAAAGACCGGCCGGCGTGACAGCATTCCCTGAAACACTTTCGACGGCGAGTAGTGAGGCTCGGTCGAGCCCAGCACCAGGACCGCATTGCTCTGCATCAGGTGGTTGAGCATGTCGACATAGCCGATGCGAGGCGGATTCTCCCGGACCATTTCCGCCACGCCGAGACGTTGGGCGCGTGGCATCACCTGGAAGCCGTTCGGGTCGTCCGGCGAGGTGCCGGTGCCGGTGAAATGCACGCGCAGTCGCGCCGCCAGGCGGGGCGCCGTCTCGCGCAACACGCGCAGGCCGGACAGGAAGGCATCGAGAACGACCAGGCCCGCGGGCAGCAGAGCGCCGCCGTAGATCATGTGAAAGCAGCCATCCTCGGGGGCGAACAGAAAGGGCGCGCGATGCATGTCGCGGACCGGCGCGAAATCCTCGGGCGCGATGCCGAACGGCATGTAGGCAAGCTCGGCGTTCCTGGCCACCTCGGGATTGCGTTCCAGCATGCCCGAGACGTAGCCGGGCGCGACGCCGGTGATCAGCGCTGCATCCCGTACTGCCCAGGGCTCGAGCCAGCGGGCGAGATGGTACGAGCCCCAGGCGCGGCTGAAGGGCCGCTCGATGCCAGGCCATTTGTTCACCCAAGGGTCCACGTAGTCGATGCCGTAAGGCACGCCGTAGCGCCGATGGACGAGGCGGCCGACCGGGCCCAGGAAGTTGGACGGGATGATGACATGAATGAAGTCGACCTCGCGGGCGGCCGCCAAGGCCGAAAGCGCCCGGTAGCAGCCCCAGAAAGAGCGCACGCCGATGTCGCCCACCAGGCGGACCGGCCGTGTCGACAGGGTCGCGGCGTGAACGATCCGTAGCTCCGGCGGAAGAAGACGCAGGAGTTCGGGATCGGGCCGCTCCTCATACTGCTCCGGATCGCCCGCAACCACGACCGGTTCCCAGCCGAACTCGGGCAGATACTGCGCCCAAAGCCGCGCACGCTGGGCGCCGACCAGATTGCTCGGGAAGAAGTGGCCGCTCACCAGGGCAACGCGGCGGGTCATCGGCGTTCCAGTTTCAGGCGCATGCCGGCGTACAGTTGCTGATAGCGCGCCACCACGGCCCGCGCCGAAAAATGCTCCTCCGCCCGGTGCCGGCAGGCGGCGCGGTCGATCGTGCCGAGCTTCGCCACAGCAGCACAGCCTTCCTCGATGCTCTCGATGAGGAAGCCGTCGATGCCCGGGCGGACGATCTCCGGCAGCGCGCCGCGCGGACAGGAAATAACCGGCGTGCCGCAGGCGAGCGCTTCGGCGAACACGATGCCAAACGGCTCGTTCCACTGGATCGGCACCACCATGGCCCGCGCCCGGCCCAGCAGCGCGTTCTTCTGGGCATCGTCGACGGGCCCGACATATTCGATGCCGTCGCGTCCGATCCACGGCTCGATCTGCTGGCGCCAGTAGGCGCCCTCCTCGCCCGACTCCGCATGATTGCCGGCGATGACCAGGCGCTGCCCGGTGCGACGGGCGATCTCGATGGCCCAGTGCGCGCCCTTGATGCTTTCGATCCGGCTGAGGAACACCAGCGGCGCATCGGCCGGCACTGTGGGGCTGAAGGTGAGCGCATCGGTGTCGGCAAAATTCGGGATGCCGTGCCATACGCCGCCGGCCGGGCGGCCGCGGCCGGCGATGTAGTCGCTGCAGCCCGTGAACGTCAGCACATCGGGTGCCGCCAGGCGGGCGGCCAGGCCGACCGTGCGCGGCGTGGGTTCGCGTTGATACGACATCGCGATGGGCACCGGCCCGCACAGGTGCGGCAACAGATAGGCGATGCGCGAAAAACTGTGGATCACGTCTGGACGGAAAGCCCGCACCACCCGGCGCAACGTCCACATGTTGGCCAGCGTGTCCGGGACCGACTGCGAGCGCGCGCCCGTCCAGGCAAAGACCTCGTCAGCCGGACATGTCGAGCCCGCCTTGGCGACAAGGCCGACGTGATGGCCCTCGGCGTGCAGCCGGCGCACCAGCGCATCGACGATGCGTTCGATGCCACCGTAGGTCAGCGGCGGCACCTCGATCTCGGGATCCACGGTCATCAGCAGGCGCACTACCGCACCGCCTTGCAGGGTCCGCGAAGAGTGAAGGCGCGGTCGACCGCCTTCAACAGGAAGTCCTTCTCCACGTCCCAATTATAGCGCTCACGGCCAAGCCGCCAGGCCGCGCGTTTCGCTTCCATCAACCGCGGCGGCGCCCCGGCAAGCTCATCGAGCGCAGCCGCGATCGCCGCGGGATCGGCCAACGACACCAGCATCGCAGCGGCGCCGAGGTCGGGCGCAAGGGCGCGCTGCGCCGGCGTATCGCTCATCACGGCGGGAACCCCGGCCAACAGATAGGTGAAGATCTTGTTGGGGAGACAGATCCTGCGGTTCTCGCTGACGTCCGTCTCCAGGGACAGGCCGACATCGTACGCCGCCGCCAGGGTCACCATCTGATCGGGCGGCGCCTTCGGCAGGAGGCAGACGCGATCGGCGATGCCCAGCTCCCGGGCCAAAGCCATCAGCCGGTCGCCGTCGCCCCATTTGTTGCCGCCGCGGATATCGAGCGTGACGCGGCTTTTCGTGCGGGCCATCGCCTGCAGGAAGGGCTGCAACCCCCGGTCGAGGCCGATCGTCTGCGAGAACCAGTAGGCCTTGAGGTGCCCCGGTGTAAGCGGCGCCGCGCCGGACGCCGCGCCCGACGACGGCTCCGCCGGCGCCATGCCGAGCGGAAAGACGTTCAACACCGTGGTCGGGGCGACCCCGTAGCGACCGGCATAGGCCGTCGCGATCAGCGGGGCCGCGGCCGTGATGTAGGCGCATGACGGCAAGGCAGCGCGCTCGACCGTTTCGATCAGCTTCATGCGGAAATCCTCGGCCGCGCCGCCGGTGCCCTCGCCGGAATGGAAATCCTCGGCATCGAAGCCCAACATCGCGCCGCGCCGCCCGGCCACCGGCGCCACGGCCGCCAGACCCGCGACATAGTGGGCGATGTAGAGGTCGGCCGTGATGCCGCGTGCGGCGCGCCGCAGGGTGGAGACCGGCCCGCCGCTGGCGCGGGCGGCCAAGCCCACCGGAACAGCCGCGCCGACCGCCGCGACCATCCGCGCAAGCCGGCCCGTCGCCAGGGTGACCGCGCGCTCGCCGAGCGGCCGCGACACGCGCACGACGGTCCACGGCACCCCGGCCGCGATCTCGTCGTCGGCGCTGCGCAGGTCCGCGCTGTAGTCGCACACCACGGCCGTGACGGCGTAGCCCGCGCCGTGCAGCGCATCCGCTTCCTTCAGCAGGCGGGGATTCGACGCCAGATTGCCGGGGCTGACAATGCAGACCGTCCTGGACATGCCGCGGCGCTCAGTCCGGATCAGGCGTCGGGAGCGGCGCGAATCGCAGCGGCGCCTCCAGCCTCAGGGCGAGCGTTCCCTGCCCCGATCCCTGCTTGAAATTGTAGGGAATGCCGCCCGGGCTGCAGGTGTCGACGATGAACCGCAACGCGTTGTCGACGCGATGGTCCTCGCCGACGTTGGTGTAGGTCGTCTTGAGGTCGAAGCAATACTCGCCGGCCGCAAGGTCGTAGGGCTGCAGCGAAATCGTGCACTCGTAGCGTCCGGCGACCGACGGCAACGACACCTGGTTGAAGACCGCCGACGAATAGAAGGCGACCGGAAGATTGAGTTCGTCGCGCAGCAGCAACTCGAGCGACATCCCCGGCATCCCGTCCGTCTCGACCACGACACGCATACGCAGCGGCTCGCCCGGCTCGTAGCGGTCCGTGGGCCTGTCCTGCCGGTCGACCAGGTTTGCCGATATCAGCGCCGAATTGTGTCCGCGTCCCCAGTTCCTGTCCTCGCTGGGCTTGCTGAGCGACGCGGCGTAGCGCGTGATCGCCGCTTCGATCGGGCCGTCGAAGTGAAGCTGGCCACCGCCGAAGACCAGTGCGCGGCGCGTCAGCGCCATGACTGCCGCGAGATTGTGGCTGACGAACAGCACCGTGCGGCCGGCATTCGCCACCTTGGACATCCGGTCGAGGCACTTGGCCTGGAACTCCGAATCGCCGACCGCGAGGACCTCGTCGATGACCAGGATCTCGGCCTCGAGATGAGCCGCAACGGCAAAGGCCAGCCGCGCATACATGCCGACCGAGTAGCGCTTGACCGGCGTGTCGATGAATTTCTCCACGCCGGAGAAGTCGACAATCTCGTCGAAGCGACGACGGACCTCGACCCGCGTCATGCCGAGGATCGCCCCGTTGAGGAAGATGTTTTCCCGGCCGCTCAGCTCGGGGTGGAAGCCGGTGCCGACCTCGAGCAGGCTGGCGACGCGTCCCTTTATCTTGACCCGGCCCTCGGTCGGTTCGGTGATCCTGGACAGGATCTTGAGCAGCGTCGTCTTGCCGGCGCCATTGCGGCCGATGATGCCGACGGCCTCGCCGCTCCTGATCTCGAAGTTCACGTCGCGCAGCGCCCAGAATTCCTCGATCGTGTCGCCCGCGATCACCGACCGGCCCTGGAGCATGTCGACCGCGCCGCGCAGCAGGTTGCGGGGCCCGCGCATCATCGCCTCGCGGAAGTTTTCCTGGCGCGCGGTGTGATGGCCGATCTGGAACTTCTTGCCGAGATTCTCGGCGTGGATGACGACGTCGTTCATCTTCAGATCAGGTCGGCGAAGGCGCGCTCAGTGCGGCGGAAGCTGCGGATGCCCCACCACAGCAGGACGAAGGTGATGACCACGCCGATGACAAATCCCGGTCCCTGGATCGGGCTGTTGCCGCCCAGGATGCACCAGCGGAAACCGTCGATGATGCCGACCATCGGGTTGAGGCTGTAGAGGAGCTGCCATTGCTCGGGCACGATCTTGCCCGAGAAGCCGACCGGCGAGATGTAGAGGCCGATCTGCGTCACGAAGGGAATGATGAAGCGGAAGTCGCGATACTTCACCAGCACCGCCGCCGCCCACAGCGCCGGGCCGATGCTGCACAGCAGCGCCAGCAGCACGAACACCGGCAGCAGCAGGATCTGCCAGCCCGGCACGACGCCATACCACAGCATCAGGCCCGCCAGGATGACGAGGCTCACCAGGAAGTCGATCAACGCCACCAGGATGGTCGAGAGCGGCACGATCAGCCGCGGAAAATAGACTTTGCTGATCAGGTTGGAGCTGCCGACGATGCTGGTCGAGGCGTCGCTCAGCACCGAGGCGAAGAGCATCCACGGCAGCAGTCCGGCGAACACCATCACTGCGTAGGGCGCGGCTCCCTCGGTCGGCAGCTTGGCGATCTTGCCGAAGACGATGGTGAAGACGACCATCGTCATGAACGGCCGCACGAACGCCCAGGCGAGGCCGATCACGGTCTGCTTGTAGCGCACCGCCACGTCGCGCCAGGCGAGGATGAAGAACAGTTCGCGGTAGCGCCACAGGTCGCGCCAGTATTGCCGATCGGCGCGGCCGGCCTCGAGAACGAGGTATCGCGGCGAATTGGTGGCGGAAGCGGTCATGACGCCCCCCTCTTACGACGCGGCCGGCCCCGAAGGCGAGCGAGGAGTAGGCGCGCGGCGGCGGCAAAATGCGGCCGCCGGTAGGCCTCGATCGCGTCGGGCTCGACCCTGCCTTGCCGCAGCAGCCGCCGGACCGCATCGATCAGCGCGTTTCGGTCGAGCGGATCGACGGTAAGGCCGACGCGGGCATCGGGAATGGCATCGCCGGCACCGCCCCCGGCGCCGCCGACCACGCGCAGCCCGCAGGCCGCGGCTTCCAGGTAGACGATGCCGAATCCCTCCTCCGAACTCGGCATGACGAAGAGATCGGCCAGCCGATAGAGGTCGGCCAGATCCTCGTCGGGAACGTAGCCCAGGAAACGAACCGCATCAGGCGCCGGCACAAGCTCGGCCGCGCGTGCTTCGAGGCGGGCACGGTCGTCGCCCTCGCCGGCAACGACATGGACCAGCGTCGGAAATTCGGCGCGCAACGCCGGCAGGATGGCGAAGACCTGTTCATGCCCCTTGTAGCGCTCGCTCGCCGCCAGCCGGCCGACCGTGAGCAGGATGGGGCCGGGCCCGAGGGCGAGTCGCTGGCGCAGCAGCGGCGACGGCGGCCCCGGCGTGAATTGATCGCCGACGGTGTTGGGCAGGACGCGGACACGCTCCGGCGCGAGGTCGGCCCAGCCGAGCAGGATCCGGCGCGTCGCGCGGCTGACGGTGGTGACCAGGTCGGCGGCCTCGATCGACGCGCGAACGATCCTGCGGCGATCTCCCCAGATGTCGGTGCCATGCGCCTGCAGCCAATAGTGCGCACCTGCCAGGCGGGCGATCACGAAGGCGAGCGGCGCCATGAAGACATGGCCGCAGAAGACGACATCGACGGGGCGATGCCGCCAGACCGTCCAGATCGCCATGATCGAGAACTTCAATTGCCCGAATACCGGCGGCCTCTGACGGATACCCTGTGGCAGCGACAGGTCGCCGGCATCGCCCAGGCGCGGCAACACCAATATGTCGGCCCCCGCTCCCGCCAGGGCTTCGAACAAATCCTGGTTGTAGCGGGCGATCCCGCCACGGGCGCCGTAACAGTCGCCGACCAGGGCGAGGATGCGAACCGTCATCGCCGCTTCAGGCCACGACGGGGCCGGTCCAGCCCGCCTTCCAGATGCGCACTGCCCAGTTGCGCGACGCCTTCGACAGATTGGCCCCGTCGGCGTCGCCGCCCGCCCCACCTGCCCCCTTACCCGCCTCGTGCAGCCAGCGGCCGACGGGCGTCACGAATCCGGTCTTGCGCCTGGCGCGGCTCGCGGCCGGCAACGGCGGGTCGGGAATGTCGGCGACCGCGGCCTTGGCATCCATCGCCGCCAGCGCACCGCCCGGCGGCAGGGCCGCCAGGAAGAAAGGATCGACATACGGCACGCGGATCTCGACGCCATGCGCCATGCCCGCCCAGTCGGCGTCGCGCAGGAGCTGGCTGCGCATGTAGAGCGAGGTCTCAAGTGCTGCGACCCGGTCGAAATCTCCGAGCGAGCCACCCTCCTCCAGCACCGCGCCGATCCGCTGCAGCGGCACCAGCCGGCGCAGACCTTCCTTGAGCACGACGGGATCGAGCAGGTCCTTCAGCTCCCACGGCATGTAGACACTGCGGCGCAGAAGATAGGCGCCCGCCCAACTGCCGCCGTACTGCAGCAGGCCCGCAGCCTTGGGGTGAATGCCGAGCCCGGCACGGGCTGCCGCCGACAGGCCGCGGCGGACCAGCGCGCCAAGCCCGGGCAGCCAGTTCATCGGCCGCAACCAATGGACGCTGCGCGGCACATCGACGAACGACGGATAGCCGCCGAAGCATTCGTCGGCGCCGAGGCCGCTCAGCGCCACCTTGATGCCCGCCTCGCGCGCCGCCTTGGCCACGAACCAGGTATTGATGCCGTCGATGCTCGGCAGGTCCATGGCGTCAAGAATCGCCGGCAGGTCGCGCTCGAACTCGGCGCGATCGACGGTGCGGATGATGTGGCGTGCGCCGTAGCGGGCGGCAACTTCGGCGGCGAGCGGCGCCTCGTCGAGATTGGCGCCGCGGAATTCCTCGAAGGCAAGCGTCACGGCCACGATGTCGCGCACGCCCAGTTGCGCCATCGTGCCGAGCAGTGCCCCGGAGTCGAGACCGGCCGACAGGAAGACGGCGACCGGAACGTCGGCCACCAGATGATAGCGCACGGAGTCGTGCACGGCGGCCACCAACTGCCGGCGCGCCTCGGACGGCTCGGCCGGCGTGCCCGACGCCCGCGCCACGAGCGCGCCGGCGACATCGTAATAACGTTGCGGCGCCCCCGGCCCTGCCGCATCGACCACCAGCGTCGTGCCGGCCGGCAGCGTGTGGATGGCGCGCCAGACCGTGAAGGGTTCGGGCACGCTGCCCAGGAGATGGAAACCCACGATGCCGGCAGGATCGGGATCGTTCGACACCGCACCGCCGGCCAGCAGCGCCTTGGCCTGCGACGCAAAGCGCAGCGTCCAGCCGTCGTCGGCCCAGTAGAGCGGCTTGATGCCCAGCGGGTCGCGCGCCAGCAGCAGCCGGCGCCGCGCCAGGTCCCAGAGACCGAACGCGAACATGCCGCGCAGCCGGCCGACCATGGCGTCGCCGTACTCGGCATAGAGCTGCAGCAGCACCTCAGTATCGGACTCGCTCTGGAAGACGCGACCCTTGGCCTGAAGCTCGGCCCGCAACTCGCGATAATTGTAGATCTCGCCATTGAAGGTGATGACGAGCGAGCCGTCGGCGCTGGCCTTCGGCTGCGCGCCTCCTTCGGACAGGTCGATGATCGCCAGCCGCAGATGGGCGAAGCCGACGCGGCCGTCGGCGCTGAACCACTGGCGGTTGCCGTCGGGCCCGCGCGGCGCCAGGCGGTCGTTGATGCGCATGAGCTCGGCGCGGTCGACCGGCGGGGCGACATCAAGGTAGGCGAATATGCCGGCTATTCCGCACATGGAGGGATCAGATGGCCAGGGCTGAGGTGGAGAGCGTGGCGGTCAGCGCGCGCCGGTGCCGCGGAACACCACGGCAAAGGTGCGCAGGATGATCACGAGGTCAAGCCACAGCGAGCAATGCTTGAGGTAATACAGGTCGTACTCCAGCTTCGCCCGCATGGCGTCGGCCTCGTGGGCGTAGCCCTGGTTGATCTGCGCCCAGCCGGTGAGACCGGGGCGGACGATTCCGCGCAGTGCGAAGTGCTGGATATCGCGCACATATCCCTTCTCCAGTGACAGCGCTTCCGGCCGCGGGCCCACCCAGCTCATCTCGCCGCGCAGGATATTGAACACTTGCGGCAGTTCATCAAGCCGGCAGCGCCGCAGGTAGGCGCCGACGCGGGTGATACGCGGATCGGCGGCCTCGGTGAAGCTCGGCCCCTCTGCTCCGTGATACATGGTGCGGAACTTGACCATGCGGAACACACGCCCGCGGCGGCCGACGCGGCTCTGGACGAAGAGCACCGGACCCGGGCTGTCGTAGCGGACGACGGCCGCGATCACGCCAAGGACGAGCAGCAGCACCGGCAGGACCGCCACCGTCAGGACGAGTTCGATGAACCGGCGGACGACGAGATATTGCCGCGACGGCAGCAGGGCGCCGAATTCGTTGGGTGTCAGACCGCCCAGAGGGGTGCGGCCGGTCAACGACTCGACGATATAGCGGCGGTCGAGGACCGGGATGCCGGCGATCGCCGCGTCGGCCAGCGCCTCGAGCTGGCTGTCGGGAAGATCGGCACTGAGATCGGCCACGATGGCGTCGACGCGCATTTGTCGGCACTGGACTTCGTCGAAGTCGAGCCACCGGCAGGCATGCAGTTCCGGCATCGTGGCGATCGACGCCTTGGGGATCACGGCGTAGTTGCGGATCAGGTAGCGCGCCCGGAGCTGGGCCGCCGCCGCCATCCAGAGCACCGTGAGGATGCCGCTGCCGAAGAGCTGGAAGCGCGAATAATCCTGGCGCAGCAACAGCAGGAGGGCCGCGATCAGGGCGTAGGTGAAGACGGCGATCGGCGCGACGTAGCCCATGTTGCCCTGCAGGGTGGCGCGCGGAAAGGCGTCGAGCCGGCGGCCGCAGTACCAGACGATCGCATAGGCGACGGCCGTTGCCACGATGGTGAACTCGGTGGCGCCGAAATCCTTCGCGAACGGCCCGGCGGTCGCATAGAGCGGGATCGGCAGGACGACGCAGAAGACGAATCCCAGCGAAGCATCGATCCACGCCTCAATGAACCGCTGCGGCGCTGACGGCATGGCCGGCGTCCGTTCAGGCAGCGATTCGACTGGCATGGGTTCGACCGGGATGGCCCTCCGCAAAGACTTGGCTCCGTCATCACTGGCGACAGTCAACACATCGCACTATCAGTGATACAATATGGCGGCCCCGACCGGAACCGGCAACCACTCACACGGTAACGAAAGGGCGATATGGCAAGGTCCGCTTGCCTTTTCTTGCCTCTGAACCGACAACGGGCCGGCGGCACGGGCTAACGAACCTCCTCGAGATCGGACAGGCGAAATGTGGACGTTGCGTTCTTGGGCCCGCCGGATTGTAAGTCGCCGTCTTCAGCTTCCCGAGATTCCGATGGCCTTGGAAGGGTTGGCGCAGCGCGGATTTGCCGCCCAACTGGTCTTTGATGTCGGCGCCTACCGCGGCGACTTTGCCCGGGATGCCCTGCGCGTCTGGCCATCGGCCCGTGTCGCCTGCTTCGAGCCCCTGGAAAACGCGGCCGAGCAGATCGAACTGCTGCGGGCATCGCACCCCGGGATCGACCTCCATCGCGGCGTGCTCGGATCGGAATTCCGCGAGGAAGTGGAATTCAACATGGCGGAGACGGCATCGTCGGTCCTGCGCGAGCATCACGCGACCCATCCGGTCTGCAAGGTCACGCAGTGGACCATCGATCAGGCGGTCCACGACTGGTATGCCGGCAAGGCGCCCGACCTGCTCAAGCTCGATGTCCAGGGCTTCGAGCTGCATGTCCTGAAGGGGGGAGCAGCGTCGTTACCGCGCGTCGGCGCGATCCTGGCCGAGGTGAACCTGCTCGACATCCACGAGGGTGCGCCCCTGCTCGATGAACTCGTGGCCTGGCTCGCCGCTCACGGCTTCGTCGCCTACGACATCTGCGGCGTGACCCGCCGGCCGCTCGATGGCGCGCTCTGGCAGATCGACATGCTGTTCGTTCCCCGCGACAGCGTCCTGCGCGGTGACAAGCGTTGGGGCCGATGATCGACATCTCGATCGTCATCCCGACCTACAACCGGCTTTGGTCGCTGCCCAAGGCCGTGCAGTCGTGCCTGTCCATGACCGCCAAGGTCGAGGTGATCGTCGTCGACAACGGCAGCACGGACGGCACCTGGGAGTGGCTCCGCCAGCAGCCCGGCATCAGGGCGATCCGCATGGCCAACTGGGGCAAGGACTGGGCGATCGTCGAGGCGCTCAAGGTCGCGACCGGTGAATACGTCCGCTTCCTCGACTCCGACGATTGGCTGGTCGACGGCGCCAGCGACGAGCAGCTCCGGCTGGCCCGCGAAAGTGCCGCCGACGTCGTCGTTGCCGGCTACCAGGATTGCGACGACGACTCGGCCAACCTTCACGTCAACAACTGGGAGCCGTGCGACGACTTCATCGCCCAGCAGCTCGGCGAGGGCTGGAGCTCACACTACTCGGCGTTCCTGTTCCGCCGCGCCTTCATCGCCGATATCCCGCACCGCCAGGACTTCGCCTTCATCGACGACCGGATGT
Organism: Reyranella sp.; assembly: GCA_030681635.1. Classification (GTDB taxonomy): domain Bacteria; phylum Pseudomonadota; class Alphaproteobacteria; order Reyranellales; family Reyranellaceae; genus Reyranella. Next base: position 19,678 of record JAUXRT010000757.1, on the reverse strand, counting down.
TCATGATCGAGGTCGCGCTCGGCAAGCCCAGCCTCGCCGTCTATGACAAGCCGGGCTTCGTCCATCGCCGGCATTCGCGCGGACGCCTGCAGATCTCCAGCGGCATCGTGAAGACCGTGAGGACGTGGCAGAAGATCATGGTCTACCGCAAGGCGCTCGCCCTGCTGGCCGAGTCGGGCGAGCTGACTCCGCGCCGCAAGCGGGCCGGCGTGCGCTTCCTCTGGACCGCGATGCGCGACCTCGCCAAGACCCATCCGGCGGACGCGGCCGAGGTCTACGACTGGATCTACGAACTCGACCCCGGCTTCGCGCCGCCGATCCGGCGCAGCCTCGCGCTGGCCTACCGGCTGCTCGGCTTCCGCACGGCCGAATGGCTGGTCAACCTGCGGCGCAGGCCGTGAGCCGGCGACCGGCGGCGGCATGACCCTGCGCGTCGTCCATTGCGTCGGGTTCTATTTTCCCGACCCGGTCGGGGGACCCGAGGTCTATGTCCGCGACCTCGCTGCCTCCCTTGTCGCGCACGGAGTCGAAAGCTCGATCGTGGCGTCGACCACCGATCCCGGCCGCGACTATCTGTGGGAGGGCGTGCCCGTGCACCGCTATCCGGCGGATGTCGGTCAGGATCAATTCCAGAAGCTCGTCCAGCAGCTCGCGCCCGATGTCTTTCATCTTCATTCCTGGACGACAGGCGCCGGCCTCTCCCACCTTGAATATGCTGCCCAACTGGGTGTCCCCTGCGTTGCCACGCTGCACGTCCCCGCGCCGCTCTGCATCCGCGGCACGATGATGCTCGAGGGCAAAGGGCCGTGCGACGGCCGGATCGAGGAAACGCGGTGCGCCTATTGCTGGGCGCTCGGACGTGGCGTGCCGGCACCGGCCGCGCACCTGGTCGCGCGCCTGCCGACATGGACGCCACCGCCCTGGCTGACCCGTTCTCCCGCGCGCCGACTCGCGACCCTGGCCTCGGCCCGTTCGATCGCGGCCAACCAGGCGGCCCGGCTGCAGAAACTCGCCCGGCTCTGCGCGCGGATCGTCGTGCCCAGCGAATGGGTGCGTTCGGCGCTTCACGAGAACGCCATCCCGGATTCCCGGATCCTGCTCAGCGGCCAGGCCGCCAGCGCGGCGTTCGGCAACGGCGGCCGGCGGGCGCGCGGCGAGGCCGGCAACCGCGCCCTCACCATCGGCTTCGTCGGCCGGGTCGAGCCCTACAAGGGCGTGCGGACGCTGATCGAGGCGATGGCGCATATCCCGCCGCAGATGCCGCTGCGGCTGGTCATCGCCGGCACCGGCGACGATGCCAGGAACCTCCAGTCGATCGAGGCCGCGGCGGCGAAGGACCGCCGCATCGAACTCGTCGGCGCCCTGCCGCACGACGACATTCCGGCGTTTCTCGACAGCCTCGACATCCTGGCGGTGCCCTCGCGCTGGATGGAGACCGGCCCCCTCGTCGTCCTCGAAGCCCAGGCGATGGGCGTGCCCGTCATGGGGGCCGATCTCGGGGGCATTGCCGAGCGCGTCCGCGACGGCATCGACGGCTGGCTGCTGCCCTTCGACAACCCGCGGGCGTGGGCCGCGGCGATGCAACGGGCCGCGACCGACCCCCGCGAGGTCGCGCTTCGCACGGCCAACAGCGTGCGGACCCGCTCGGGCGGCGACGTCGCGACCGAAATGGCCACCCTCTATGGCGAGGTCCATGAACGCGCAAAAAAATAGCGCGGCCCACGCCACCGGATTGGCCCTCGCCCTCGCCTTCGTTGTCCTGCAATGCCTCGACATCACGACCTATCCGCTGGTCAACGGCGACGAGGCGCTGCTCAACGACGCGGGCTGGCAGTTGGCCACGACGGGCCGGTTTCGCGCCGACATCCTGGCGCTCTACCACGGCTCCGGGGAGCACTATCTCTGGCAGGTGCCCGGCCTGGGGTTTGCTGCGGCGGTATCTTATGAACTGTTCGGCTTCGGTATCTGGCAGACCCGTCTGACCAGCATCCTGTTCGGCGGCCTCGGGGTCTGGGCGATCTTTGCCCTGGTGAGAAGCATCACCCAAGGAACGACAGCAGGACCGACGGGCGCCTGGCTGGCCGCGCTCTCGCTCTTCCTGTGGCCCGACTGGATGCTGACCGCGAAGGAATCGCGGATGGATACGGCGGCGATCGCCGCCCTGCTGCTGTCGTCCCTGCTCGTCGTGCGGAGCCTGCGCGGCGGCGCACCGGCCAGCCTGGGCCGGCTTTTCCTCGCCGGCCTCTGCACGAGCGTGGCGACGATATTCCATAGCGCCGCCCTGCCGTGGGGCGCGGCCCTCGGGATCGTCGTCTTCATCTTCGCCGCCAACCGCTTCCGCTCCGCGCTCGTGTTCGGCCTCGGCGCCGCCGCCCTGGGCGCCGCCTGGCTCGCCTATGCCCTGCAGTTCCCGCAGGAATTCCAGGCGCAATATCTGTCGCTTCTCCTCGATCGGTCCGGCGGCGGCGGCATCCTCGAGCGTATCGCCGCCGAGGCCACGCGGTACGGTGTCGAGCTGCGCCGCACCCCGACGCTCTACCTTCTGGCCTTGTTCGCCCTCTGCGGCGTGATCATGGGACGGCTCTGGACCGATCCCGGGCGGCGGATGCTGCTCACGCTGGCCGCGCTGGTCGTGTTCCTGCATGCGCTCGTCGCCGGCAAGCACAGCGGCTTCTACACGCTATATCCGACGACGCTGATCTTCTGCGTCATCGGCATCGGCGTCGAGGCGTGCCTGGCCGAAAGCGGCGCGCCCCATCGACGGCGCTGGCTCGCGGCCGGCGCCACGGTGGCAGCGCTGGCGTTCCTCGCGAACGCTGCGGTCTTCTCGGTGGGGCCGCGCGTGCTTGCCTACTGGTTCCAGGGACCGCAACGCGACTACGCGCTACAGATGGCACCGCTGTCGAGCCGGCTGAAGCCCGGCGACCAGGTCTGGGGCAGCGCCGTTGCCTGGTTCGCCGTTGTAAAGGCCGGCGCACGCCAGGATGTGTTTAACTGGATGGGCTCGATGCCCGAAGATCCCCGGCCGGATCCGCTGCGACACAAGTATGCCATCGTCGACCGCGACGACCAGTTCATCGGTCGAGAGGATTATCGGAAAATCCTCGAACTCGGCAGCGACCTGCCACTCGTATTCGGATCGCCACTGGCCGACAGGCCTTATACTTTCGATCTGTGGCAGTCCAACGCGCTTCCGTGACCTAGGCCGCAGCGCTCCGGCGCGATGATCTGTGGCGGTCGAAAGCCTGGGCCCACCCCATGCCGAGCACGGCGCTGGTGACGAACCCGATCGACGGGATCTGCAGGCTGAAGTCCACCATCGAATGCAGGATCGGCACGGCCGCGACGGCGAAGGCCGCCGTCGGCAGGACCCGGTATCGGTACTGCCGCCTGAACGCGGCGCGCAGGCTGAAGCCCCAGGGCAGCAGCACAACGGCGAAGGCCGGGATCGCGGCGATCACGCCCAGTTCCACCATCGTCTCGAGCGGCGTCGAATGGGCCAGGTCGTTGGGCTGCACGATCGTGGCCGGCTGCAGGATCGTATAGATGTCGGCAAAGCCGCCCAGGCCCCAGCCCAGCCAGGGCGACAGGGCGATGGCGTCGAGCGACGTCATCCAGATGATGACGCGGGTGCCGCCGTCGCTGGCGCTCACCGACTTGGCAAGCAGCGCGCCGCCCGCGATCACGCCGACCACGAACATGATCGCCGCGCCGATCCAGAACCAGCGGACGAGATCCGGCCGTTCGCTCCATTGGCCGCGCATGAGCAGCAACACGAGCGCCAGCACGCCGCCGACGCTTGCCGCGACGCCGGCCCGCGACGCCGACATCAGGAGGCCACCGAGAAGGAAAAGAATCGCCACCACCAGGACGACCCGCGTGGCCGTTATCATGGATTCGAACGTCTGAATGTCGCGTCCATCGAAAGCGGAGCGTTCGCGACGGCGGTTGGTGAGCGCCAGCGCCAGCGCCGCGACCACGCCCATGCCGACGTAGCAGGCGAACGAATTGCTGTTCACGAACGTGCCCGACATCAGGCACTGGCCACGCGGATCGTACAGGCCCTGCTTCTTGAGGTAGCCGCCGAGGTAACAGGAATGCGTCGTCATCTGCATCATCAGGGCATAGACGACGACCAGCACGGTGCTGGCCACCAGCACCGCCAGCAACGCGCGCGCATGGGCGCGATCGCGGCAGATGGCGCGCGCCATCAGGAAGATCAGCCCGCAGGTGATGCACTTCAGCAGCCCGTTGCGCGCCGCGTCCAGCGCGATATCCGGCACCGCGGCATGGGCCGTTCCCAGGATCCTGAGCGCCGAGGCATAGAGCCAGGCGCTGCCCGACGCCGGCGCGAACGACGCGCCCTGGAACAGCGAGAAGACGACGACGAAGAGAAAGCACCCGACCAATGCCAGCAGCGGCCGGCGCTCGCGTTCGCCGACCTCGAAGCCGCGGCCGACGCCCAGGCCCGCCGCCACGAGCACGGCCACCAGTCCGATCATCACGGCGATCGGCGCCCAGGCCCAGTCGCGGCTGGCGCCCATCGGCAGCGCCGCCAGCATGACCGGCGCCAGGAACAGCGCGACAACGAGCGTGTCGGCCAGCCTGCGGATCAGCGGCCGCCGGCGTTCCGTCGCGCCCTTGTCGTCGGCGTCGAGCGACGTCATATGCCGTGCCTCTTGAAGTTGTCCATTTCGCGGGCGAGTTCTTCCTGGCCCTTGGGCTCCTCGCGCAGGAAGTAGCGCAGGAACAGCTCGTCGACCGGCGAGCGCACGGCCGCGCCGAACCAGCGCTTCTCCAGGCTGAGCCGCCACGTCATGACCACATAGGCCTCGATCCGCACGCGCTCCTGCGGCGTGAAGGCCACCCAGTTGTCGAGGATCAACCGCATCCGCGCCGGCCAGATGGTGTTCAGCAGCGGCGCGGTGTCGATCGACATCAGGAGTGCATCCACGACGCCGCGCGAGGTCCCCTGCAATCCCTGCCGCACCGACGCCAGCCGCGCCCAGGCCACGCCGCGCGCCGGCGCGCTGCCGAGGCCGGCAACGAGGTCCGCCTCGGCGCTCTGCAGCCAGACGACCCGCTGCTGCACCGTGATGTCGAGGGCCGGCGAAAGGGCGGCGCCGACCACCAGCTCCGACCGCTGCAGGCGTCGAAGGGCGCCGGGATCGGCGGCGACAGCGAAGTTGAGGGCGGTGATACCGGCGTCGAGGTCGGCGAGCCTGACGGGCTTGCCGCCCCGGAGCAGGCCGAGCACCGCGTCGGCCTTCTGGGCCTGCCACGCCCCCTGGGCAACCGGCCAGGCCGCATAGACAAGGATGGCGCCAGCGAGTCCCAGGAGACCGCGCAACAGCCAGTTGAGTGATTTCAAGGCAGAGCCATCCCGAGACGAGCCGAACGCGGTGGTTGTTATATTAGCTCAAAATGCGCTGCCGTGCACGGTCGGCCTCTATGCGCTCTTGCGATCGAAGTTCTCCAGCCCGAGCTTGCCCTTGGGCGAGAGCCCATAGACGCCGCGCTCGACGCGCTCGAACCAGCCATAGACATCGTCCTGCAGAATCCGGGCGGCCTTGGGCACGTCGCCCGATGCGCGCAGCGCCGCCACCTTCATCGGCCCATTGACCGCCAGCAGCGCCGCGCAGCGCAGCGCCTCCTGGCGATAGGCTGTCATCAGCGGCGCGCGCATCGCCTGGCCGCCGAGGTTGGGATCGCCGACGCGACGCGCATGCTCGCCCAGCATGCGGCCGGCCTTGCGCTTGTTCGGACGCGGCTTGTAGGGCACGGGGTCGAGCACGACGTCGGCCTTCGCGCCGGCCACGACGATGAACCCCAGTCCCAGCCGGCGGCAGAGCTTGCGCACGTTCTTCATCTGCTTGGGCCAGGCACCGACTGCCAGATAAACAAGGTCGGTGAGTGCCAGGCGGTCGACGCCCTGCAGGACGAGGCCGAGGCTAAAAGCCCGCTTCAGCTCGACCACCACGGGCGGCTCGGCACCGCGCACCGCCACGACATCGCAGCCGCGCACCTCGCCCTTCACGACGTAGCCCTGTCCTTCGAGCAGCGCCTTCACCGGCGCATAGAGGTCACTCTCCAACGGCATCGGCGGCATTGTACCATGATCGCGCCACCGGAGTGATTGCCGGGGACAAACCGACGCAATAGGCTCGGGCACGCATGTCCATCTTCCCGCGCGAGACCGCCGACCTCCTGATCCTCGTCATCGTCACGGTCGTCGTCGCCGTCACGATCACCGTCTTTCGCCGGCGGGCCAGCCGGCCGCCGCCGGCGCAACACGACGCGCTGATGAAGCGCGCCGAGGCGTTGGCCGAGAAGAGCCCCTTCCTCAAGAACGCCTGTCGAGAGTACCGGGCAAACAACCACCTCTCGAAACGGCAGGCCGGTCAGGTCGCAAAGGCCGTCGCGCGCCTCGAGGGAAACGCCGCCTCCCGGAAGTGAGCGCCGCTCACCATGTGATGTGCACGCTCGCCACGGAACGTTCGTGCGGACCGTGATGGGCGGCATGGAAGCGGCAACGCCCTTGCCCGGAGGACAGTTCCCTCAGTTCACGATGCGCACGTCGTAGCCCAGCGGTGCGCTGTAGCCGCCGGCGACCGGCTCCCATCCACGCGCGCGCATGCAGGACTTGAAGCGGCTGGCGCTGACCGCGGGCATCGCCGCTTCCCGGCCGGCGGCATTCTCGACCGGGACGCTCGCCGCCATGACGCAATCGTTGCGCGTGCCGACGAACGACTCGTAGCCAATGCCCAGTTTTCCCCACGTCAGGGCGAAGATCTTGTCATCGGGGACGGCCGGCGCGCAGGCCGAAGCCATTGCAAGCGGTGCAAGCACTCCAATCACGCGGCGACCACTCGCGCGGCATATCCCACGCATTTTCGACAACGTCATGATCTCTCCCCTGTCCGCCACCCTGTGTCTCGGGCTAGCTTACGGCGTGTCTCCCAAACGTGAAACCGTCTCGGCGTCGGCCGCCCGTCGCATCGCATTGGCCGCGCAGGGCTTCGGCGTGCCACGTCCAGAGGGCGCCACCAACGCGGGCCACGTCCGGCGCGCCATCGATCGCCTCGGCCTCCTGCAGATCGATTCGGTGAACGTTGTGGCCCGTGCGCACTACCTGCCGCTGTTTTCGCGGCTGGGGAACTACGACAGCGGCCATCTCGACCGGCTCGCCTGGGGCCGCAAGAGCGCGCGCGGCCTGTTCGAATTCTGGGCGCACGAGGCCTCGCTACTGCCGGTGGCGAGCCATCCGCTGTGGCGCTGGCGCATGGCGCGCGCCGCGTCGGCCCAGGCCGGCGACGTCAAGGGCAAGCTGCATGTCTTCCGCCGCGACAAAGGCGCCTTCATCGACCAGGTCCGGCGCCAGCTCGTCGCGCGCGGCCCCCTCGCCGCCTCCGATCTCGAGTCGGGCACGACCAAGACCGGGCCGTGGTGGGGTTGGAGCGACGCCAAATACGCCATGGAGTGGCTGTTCTTCACCGGAGAAGTGACGACAGCCTCGCGACGCGGCGCCTTCGAGCGCGTCTACGACCTCACCGAGCGCGTGCTGCCGGCGGAAGTGCTGGCATTGCCGACGCCCGAGCCGGCCGAGGCCCGGCGCGAGCTCGTGCGCATGGCGGCGCGGGCGCTGGGCGTCGCCACCGCGCGCGACCTGCGCGATTACTTCCGCCTCCCGGTCGACGACTTCAAGACGCGGCTCGCCGAGCTGGTCGAGGCCGGCGACCTGTTGCCTGTATCGGTCGAAGGCTGGAGCCACCCCGCCTATCTCGATCCCAACGCCCGCCAGCCGCGCCGGATCGAGACGCGCGCACTGCTCGCGCCGTTCGATCCGCTGATCTGGGAACGCGACCGCACCGAGCGCATCTTCAACTTCTTCTATCGCATCGAAATCTACACGCCGGTCGCCAAGCGCACGCACGGCTACTACGTGCTGCCCTTCCTGCTCGACGACAAGCTCGTGGCGCGTGTCGATCTGAAATCCGATCGCGCCAACTCCCGCCTCCTCGCCCACGCCGTCCATCTCGAGCCCGGCAACGATGCCGCGACGGTGGCCGGGCCGCTGCGCGAGGAACTGCGCCTGATGGCCGACTGGCTGAGCCTGGAAGAGCTGTCGCTGCCGCGCGCAGGCGTGCTTGCCAAGGCGATGAACGGCGCGCCCAAGCGGCGCTGAGACAGCTAGGCCTAGGTCACCTCAGCTCGCGCACATCGACCAGCCGGCCGGTCACGGCTGCGGCCGCCGCCATAGCGGGAGAAACCAGATGCGTGCGGCCGCCCGCACCCTGGCGTCCCTCGAAGTTGCGATTCGACGTGCTGGCGCAGCGTTGTCCCGGCGCCAGCCTGTCCGGGTTCATGCCGAGGCACATGGAACACCCCGGCTCACGCCACTCGAAGCCAGCCTCCCGGAAAACGCGGTCGAGCCCTTCCCGCTCGGCCTGACGCTTGACCAGGCCGGATCCCGGCACGACGAGTGCCCGCACACCTGAAGATACCTTGCGGCCGCGAGCGACCGCAGCCGCGGCCCGCAGGTCTTCGATACGACCGTTGGTGCAGGAGCCGATGAAGACGACGTCGATCGCGATGTCCGTCATCCGCTGGCCGGGCGTGAGGCCCATGTAGTCCAACATGCGACGGCGCTGCTGGCGCACGCTTTCGTCGGCCGCGTCGTCGGGATCGGGCACTCCTCCGGTGATCGGCACGACGGCTTCGGGATTGGTGCCCCAGGTCACCATGGGCGAGATCGCGGACGCATCCATCGAAGCAGACCGGTCGTACGTCGCGCCGGCGTCGGACGCCAGCGTCCGCCACCATTCGACCGCGCGGTCGAACGACTCGCCCTTCGGTGCGAAGGCCCGACCGCGCACATAGTCGAAGGTCGTCTGATCGGGCGCAATAAGACCGGCGCGCGCGCCGATCTCGATCGACATGTTGCTCACGGTCATGCGGCCGGCCATGTCCAGCGCACGGATCGTGTCGCCGCAGAACTCGATCATGTGGCCGTTGGCCCCGGAAGCCCCGAGCTGACCGACGATCGCCAGCGCCACGTCCTTGGCCGTCGTGCCGAAGGGCAGGACGCCGGTCACCTCGACCTTCATGTTCCGCGGCCGCTTCTGCAGCAAGGTCTGCGTCGCGAGCACATGCTCGACGTCGGACGAGCCGACGCCGAACGCAAGCGCGCCCAGCGCGCCGTGCGTGGAGGCGTGGGAATCGCCGCTCACGATCGTCTGGCCCGGCAGCGAGAAGCCCAGTTCGGGACCGACGACGTGGACAATGCCCTGGCGCTCGTCGAGGACGGGAATATAGGGCACGCCGAATGCTTCGACGTCGGCCTCCAGGGTCGCCACCTGCAGACGCGATTCCGCTTCGAGGATGCCGCCGCGGCGATCCTCGGTCGGGATATTGTGATCGGCCACGGCAATGGTGGCCTCCGGGCGGCGCACCGGAAGCCCGGCCCGGCGCAACCCTTCGAAGGCCTGTGGGCTATGGATCTCATCCAGCAGATGGCGGTCGACATAGAGAAGACAGACGCCGTCGTCGTACCGTTCGACGACATGGGCATCCCAGATCTTGTCGAACAGGGTGCGCGGGACGATCTCCTTCATCGTCAAGTCCAGTTGATCCGCTTGTCGTCGAGCGCACCGGAGTCGCCGCTCCGACCGGAGCGTTGCCCGTCACCGACGGCGAAGACAGGGACGGGCCTGTCGAAGCCCTTCAGCTCCCGCGCCTCGAGCTCGACGAGAGGCGCTCTGGACCCGACCGCCTCCGCCACGACGCGATCGACGAGGATCTCCGTATCCTCCGCACTCGCGCACAGACGCGAGGCCAGGTTCACGACGTTGCCGATCGCGGTGTAGTTGAGACGCCCCTCGGAGCCGATCCGCCCGACCGTGGCGGGCCCCATGGCCAGTCCCACGCCGAAGCCGAGCTGGGGGTGTTGGGCCCGCCAGTTCACCAGGAGCTTCTGCACGCTCACCTGCATGTCGCTCGCCATCTGCACGGCCCGCAACGCCGGCTCCGGCGTGGGGACCGGCGCATTGAGCAGCACCATCACCCCGTCGCCGAAGAAATTGATCAGGGTCGCGCCATGGGCGCTGACCACCTTCTCGAGCACATCGTAGTACTCGCGCAGCACGTCGATGATCGCTTCGGGCTCGGCCTGGGACGAGAAGGACGTGAAGCCTCTGATGTCGCAGAACACCACGACCACCTCGACCCGCCGCCCGTCGAGCACACGGTCGTCGCCGGTACGGTCGATCAGCTCGGCCACCTGCGGCGCCAGGAAGCGCTTCAGCCGGCCGATGCGTTCCGAGCGCTGCCGCGACACCGAGAGCTCCAGCGCCATCTCGTTGAAGCGTGCCGCGAGGCGCCCGAACTCATCACTCCGCGGCAGGTCGATGCGGTGGTCGAACTGCCCGGCGCCGATGCGGGCCACACCGTCCTCCAGCACCTGGATCGGGCCGACCAGGCGCCGGCTGAGGTACCAGGCGAAGGCGGCCGCCACGGCGGTGCCGGCCACCAGCAGCAGGCCCAACCGCCAAAGCGCGGCGTAGATCGGCGCGAACGCCTCGGCGACGGGCTGCTTGACGACGACGCTCCAGTTGACGCCGGGGATCTGGATCATGGCTGCCATCACGTTCATGCCCATGATGTCCTGGCCGGCGGCGGCCTCGCCGGGCAAGCCCTCGACAATGGCGGCACGCAAATCCCTGAGCGGCCGCTGCACGGCTTCGTCGACGCGCAGCACCAGGCTGATGTCGGGATGGGCGATAAGGCGCCCCGGCTGGTCGAGCACATAGGCCATGCCGGTGCGCCCGATGTTGATGCCCGAGATCACTTCCCAGATGAACTTGAGGTTGACCTCGGCGATCGCCACGCCGACCGCTGTGCGGTTGCCCGCCACGGCGACGGTCATGAACGGCTCCGATCCTGCCTGGAACGTGACCGGGCCGAACCAGGTCCGGTCGGCGCGCGCGCCTGCCACGGCAGGCGTGGCGGAGCGATCGGTGCCGCCCTCGATCCTGTTCAGGCCGATGCGCGACACGAACAGGCGTTCCCGGCCGGTGCCGTCGACCAGCATCAGGCTCTCGACGGCCGGCGCCTGGCGCAGCAACCGCATCGCGTCGAGGATGCGGCGGTCGCCGTTCGTCTCCGACCACGGCAGTTGCACGGTCCAGCTCAGCTGGTCCTCGATGCCCTCGATGAAGTCCTGGATCTTCACCGCCGCCAGACGGGCTTCCGCATCCAGGCGCTCGCTCAGCCGGGCGCGCTGGTCGTGATAGCCGAACCATGCCTCGCTCGCGCCGGCGACCAGGACCGGCCCGGCGACCGCCAGGAAGAGGCCGCGGAAATACTTCCAGAACAGCGACGTGCCCTTCAGGGAGTCTTGAGCAGGCACAGTGCTGGGCATCCCTATTCGATGACGCGGTCCGCACTGCCGAGCAGCGAGGGCGGAAAGGTGATGCCGAGGTTGGCGGCGGCCTTCAGGTTGATGAACAGCTCGACCCGGGTGACGCGTTGCACCGGCAACTCGGCCGGCTTCTCGCCCTTCAGGATGCGCCCGGCATAGGTGCCGGCCTGGCGGTGCGACTGGCTGAAATCGCCGCCGTAGCTCATCAGGCCGCCGGCGAGCGGAAAGTCGCGCGATTGCGTCATCGCGGGCACGGCATGGCGGACGGCGAGCGCGGCAAGCTGCGGGCTGCGGTAGGCAAAGTAAGGGTCGGAGCTGAACACGAGCCCGCCCGCCCCGCTTTCACGCACCGCAGCGAACATGCCGGCGAACTCCGACTCGGTGCTGGCGGTCAGCACGACGAGCTCGACGCCGAGAGCTTCCGCCGCCCCCTGCAGGTTCTTCAGTTGCGCGCCGGACGTCGGACTCGCGAGGTTGATCGCAACCGCGAACTTGGCCGAGGTCGGGCGCAGTTCGCGCATGAATTCGAGGCGCTTGCGCGACACCTCCACGCTGAGGCTCGACACGCCGGTGAGATTGCCGCCGGGCCTGGAGAGGCTGCCCACCACGCCCAGGGCCACGGGATCGCCGCCCATCTCGAAGACGATCGGGATCGTCGTCGTCGCGGCTTTTGCGGCGAGCGCCACCTCGGCACCGCCGGCCGCAACGATCACGGTCACCTTGCGGTCGACCAGCTCCTTCGCCAGCGCCGGCAACCGGCTGTACTGGCCCTCCGCCCATTTGTACTCGATGGCGACGTTGCGGCCCTCGACATAGCCCGCTCCTTCCAGCCCCTTCCGGAAGGCTTCCAGGCGGCTCGCGTAGCGCTCCTGGGTTTCGGAGCCGAGATAGCCGATGACGGGCATCGCCTGCGCGTGCCCCGAGGCCGTCCAGCCCACGGTGCCGCCCGCGAGCGCGATGAACCCGCGCCGCTTCATTCGCCCGCGCCGCTTCATTCGATTGATCGCTTCGCCAACCGCAAGGTGTCTGACACGCACGGTCGCCTCCCCCTCAGCCAACATCGCGCCGTCACTCGATACGATACGCCCTCACCTCGCCGTCACAGATCGCGCCGGGCTTTTCGACGACCATGATACTCCCGGTGAATTCCCACTTTCCAGCCGAGCCCGCCGGCTCTCAGTCGCCGCTGCTCGAGCCTCGGCCGATGACGCTCTGATGCCTGGGCCAGACAAATTCCGGCAGGTCCTTGCCAAGCGACGACAGCCATCGTCGGGCTTTCTGGCGGCCCGTGAAGATCCGCATGGGGCGATCCGCGGCCGCAAGCAGGCCCAGGACAGGCAGGACGATATCGGCCTTGTCCGGCGGCAGGACAAGAGCAAGCGGCCCCATCGGCCCAGAGGCGTGATACACCCGCATGCGCGCGCCCAGTGCCCGCAGATCCTCCGGGCCCATGGCCGTACTGCCATTTGTGCCGTCGAACAGCTTTCGGTAGGCCATGGCGTCGCGCGAAGCCATCGCATCGAGCAGTTCCATGACCTCGGACCGGATCACATCGCCTTCGGCAGTGACACTGACGAGTTCGTATTCGGGATCGATGGACCAGTGAAGGGGCATTGAGATTTTGGCTCCGGCGCGCCCCGAAACCACAAATGAAGCCGGTCGGCCGCTTGCAGGGTTCTAGACGCCTCCAGAGGTCAGGTGAAGATCGAATAGCGCGTGAAGCCACCATGCAGATACACGAACTATCCTCGACGCCTCTCTGCGGAGAGTTCGCATGTCCTGTTTCGATAGGAAACAATAGGTTGACAGAAAGCCTATATCCTACTATACAAAAGCATGATGTTCCGACGCCCCCACCCGCCTGCCGTTCAGCCTCCCGGCACCCCATTTTCGCCCCCGGCGAAACGACGTGAAACGAGTCACCTGGTGTCCCATGTCTCACGCCGGCGCGCCGCCGCCTTCCCCTGCGAAATCAACTGGTTGGCAGAGGCGGCACGACACGGCAAACGACGTAGAGTGGTGTCCCAGTGACTCGTCCGGAAATGTGCGTCAGCGGTGGATGGTGAAATGAACGATCTGGTTCTGAAAGGCGGGCGGCTCGTCGATCCCTCGCAAGGCATCGACAAGGTGACCGACATCGCCTTCGCCGGCGGCAAGGTGTCGGCGATCGGCGAGGGCCTGGCGGGCAAGGACACGCGCGACGTCACGGGCAAGATCGTCTCGCCCGGCCTGATCGACCTGCACACCCATGTCTACTGGGGCGGCACCTCGCTCGGCGTCGAGGCCGAGCTGCTGGCGCGCACCGGCGGCGTCACCACCTTCATCGACGCCGGCAGCGCCGGGCCCGGCAACTTCCACGGCTTCCGCAAGCATGTGATCGAGCCCTCGCCCGTTCGTATCCTGCCCTACCTCAACGTCTCCTTCCCCGGCATCTTCGCCTTCTCCAAGACGGTGATGGTGGGCGAGTGTGCCGACATGCGGCTGATCGATCCGCGCGAGGCCGTGCGCGTCGCGCGCGAGCACAAGGACCTGGTGCTGGGCATCAAGGTGCGGGTCGGCAAGTCGGCCAGCGCCGATTCCGGCATGATGCCGTTTCATATCGCCCTCGACGTCGCCGAAGAAGCCGGCCTGCCGCTGATGGCCCATCTCGATGCGCCGCCGCCGTCGCGCAACGAGGTGGTGAGCTTGATGCGCAAGGGCGATGTGCTGACGCATTGTTTCCGCCCCTTCCCCAACGCGCCGATCGCGCCCGATGGCAAGGTGCGCGACGAGATCCTGGCGGCCCGTGCGCGCGGCGTGATCTTCGACATCGGCCATGGCGGCGGCTCGTTCGGATTCGGCACGACGCGCGGCATGCTGAAGGCGGGCTTCCTGCCCGACGTGATCTCCTCGGACGTGCATGTGATCTCGATCGAGGGGCCAGCCTTCGATCTCCTCACCACCATGTCGAAGTTCCTGTGCCTGGGTGTCGACCTGCCGACGGTGATCAAGCTCGCGACGGTGAATCCGGCCGCGGCGATCAAGCGGCCCGATCTCGGCACGCTCAAGGTCGGCAGCGTCGGCGAGGCCACGGTGATCGACGTCGCCAAGGGCAAGTTCGACTATGCCGATTCGATCGGCGAGCGCATGATCGGCGAGCAGCGGCTGCTCTCGGCCGGCGTGGTGCTGGCGGGCCGCTGGTGGCATCCGACTTGATCGACGAGCCTGAGGAGCCCAGTTCTCCTGCCTGTCTCGCCCACGAGGCCGACGACGCCTACATGGGCTTCGCGACCAAGGCCGAGATCGCTTCCTTCCTGGCGGGGCTCGAGACGGCGGACGCGGAGCAGATCCGCAAAATGCTGCCGCGGATCCGCGATGATGTTCTGTACAAGAAGGTCAGGGAACGGCTGGCGGCGATTGACTCAATAAAGTCAGGTACTTAGGGCCGCTCTAATTTTTCGGCGGGGCATTGCAACCTCCACAGGCGGGTATCCGTTGAGGGGTCATGGTCGGGCATCTACCGGCGTCGCCCCTGCTCCCCCGCTCAGTGACGCCAACCCTCCCGCCTGGCCATTCAAGCCCGCTCCCGGTGAAATCCCGGGGCGGGCTGCCTGTTTCCGGGGCAGGTTTTTAGGGGGCCGCTTCCATGTAGACGACGGCAAACAGGTGCGCGGGATCGGTCCAGGTCCGGTCGATCGTGAAGCCGGCACTCTTGGCCAGGGCCGCGATGCCGGCATCGTCGTACTTGTAGGAATACTCGGTGTGGACGCGCTCACCTTCGGCAAAGGCAAACGTCTGCCCCGCCACCGTCACGGTCTGAGCACGCAGGCTGCGGAAGTAGATTTCGATGCGGCCTTCGATCGGATCGTAGAAGGCCTCATGCGCGAAGCTCGAAAGATCGAAGGTCCCGCCCAGCTCGCGGTTCATGCGCTGCAGCAGGTTGAGCGTGAAGGCCGCCGTCACGCCGGCCGAATCGTTGTAGGCATCGTGCAGCCGCCGTGGGTCCTTGCGCAGGTCGACGCCCAGCACCATCGCGCCGCGATCGCCCAGCAGGCGCCGCGCGCGACGCAGGAAGGCCGTCGCATCCGGCGGTTCCAGGTTGCCGATGGTGGAGCCGGGAAAGAAGCCGAGGCGTGCGGCGCCGTCCACATCGGCCGGCAGCGCATCGAGCGCCATGTAATCGGCGCGCACGGGCTCGACCCGGAGCGTGGGGTAGTCGCGCCGCAGCCGCGCCGCGGTGGCATCGAGATGCTGGCGCGAGATGTCGATCGGCACATAGGCCGCGAGGTCGGGCATGGCATCGAGCAGCAGCCGCGTCTTGACGCTGGAGCCGCTGCCGAACTCGACCAGGGCGCAGCCCGGCCCGGCGAGGCGCGCCAGCTCCGGCGTGCAGCTTTCTAGAATGCCGGTCTCGGTGCGGGTGAGGTAATACTCCGGCAACTCGCAGATCGCGTCGAACAGCTCCGAGCCGCGCGCGTCATAGAGGAACTTGGCCGGAATGACGCGCGGCGTGCGCGACAGCCCGTCCAGAACGGCATCGCGAAATTCGGCGCGGTCGCTCAGCTCGACACGATCCGGAGCGAGCAGCCAACCGTTCATGACAAGTCCTCCGCCAGGCGAATGCCGCCGAACATCCATCGCGCATCGGGTGGGAAGAAGTTCCGATAGGTCGTGCGTATATGGTCCGCCGGCGTCGCGGTACAACCGCCGCGCAGGACGAGCTGGTTGGCCATGAACTTGCCATTGTATTCGCCGATCGCGCCCGGCGGTTCGCGATAGCCGGGATAGGCAACGTAAGGACTCGCGGTCCATTCCCAGACCTCGCCGGTGCCGTGCAATGACGGGGCCGCCGTCTCCCACTCGGCCTCGCGCGGCAGGCGCTTGCCCGCCCACTTGGCGAAGGCCGCGGCTTCGTAGCCGCTGACATGGCACACCGGCTCCGACGGCTGCAGCGCGCGCAGCCCCGACAGCGTGAACACATGCCAGCGCCCGTCCTTCATCTCCCAGTAGAGCGGCGCCTCCCAGCCGCGCTGGCCGACGCAGTCCCATCCGGCCGACAGCCAGAACTCGGGCCGCCGGTAGCCGCCGTCCTCCATGAAGGCAAGATACTCGGCGCAATTGGTCGGCCGCGACGCCAACGCAAATGGTTCGAGCCAGGTGCGGTGGCGCGGGCCCTCGTTGTCGAAGGCGAAGCCTTCACCCTCGTGGCCGATCTCGACCAGCCCGCCTTTCAAGCGGATCCAGTCGAGCGGTTGGGTATCGGCCACGACGGCATGCGCGGCCTGCCGATAGGCCGGGCGCAGCGGATTGAGCGACAGCAGGTGCTTGGCATCCATCAGGATCAGCTCCTGATGCTGCTGCTCGTGATGGAGGCCGAGGTCGGCCAACGCCTGCACATCAGCCGATCCGCGATCGAGCAGCTCGGCCATGGCCTCGGAGACATGGCGGCGATAGGCCATGATCTCTTCGACGCCGGGCCGCGAGAGCAGCCCGCGCTGCGGCCGCGGATGACGCGGGCCCACGGCTTCATAGTAGGAGTTGAAGAGATATTCGTAGGCCGGATCGAAGGCGCGGTAACCCGGCGCGTGCGGCCCAAGCACGAAGGTCTCGAAGAACCAGGTGGTGTGCGCAAGATGCCATTTGGTCGGACTGGCGTCCGGCATCGACTGCACGGTCTGGTCCTCGGGCGACAGCGGCGCGGCAAGCTGCTCGCTGAGCCCGCGAACCGCCCGGAAGCGCGCGACCGGCGCCGCGCTCCCGGTCTCGCCCCCGGTCTCGGTGGCCTGCGTTACCTTGTTGGACACGACACCTCCGCACCGCACGCAACGCCATCGACGATAGCGGGTTGCAATGCGTCCGTCGCGCACCCACTGTCGACAGCCTCCGCTTGTCCACCAGAGGGACGCAAGTGCCGATTTGCGAAATCGACCCGTGGCGCACTCAATATTTCGAGAGTGCGGAATGTCCCGACGACATCTTCATTCCGACTGAGGACAGTGACGCCTGGACCTGGAATCCCGCGCATCGCTGGGTCTACGACAAGCTCGCGGTCGCGGTGAGCCAGGGCCTCGACGCCGCGCCGCACGGCATAAGCCCTTCCGCCTATCCGGTCTTCTCCAAGCCGATCTACAACCTCAAGGGCATGGGCGTCGGCAGCCGCGCGCTCCACTCCGACGCCGACTATGCCGCCGCCTATCGGCCCGGCCACATGTGGAGCACGCTGCTCGAAGGCGATCACATCAGCAGCGACGCCGCCGTCGTCGACGGCGTGCCGTGCTGGTGGCGCCATGCCAGCGGCCAGGCCAGTGGCGACGGCACCTTCGATCATTGGAAGGTGCATGCGGATGCGGCACCCGCGGTCGAGGACTGGTGCGGCGCCTGGTGCCGCCGCCACCTCGCCGGCTACACCGGGATGGTCAATCTCGAAACCATCGGCGGACGCATCATAGAAGTGCATCTGCGCTTCGCCGACCAGTGGCCCGATCTCTACGGCGAAGGCTGGGTGGAAGCGCTGATCCGCCTCTACGCGACGAAGCAATGGGCCTTCGACGATTCGCGCCGCGGTGCCGGCTACAGCGTCGTGCTGTTCGTTCCGCACGGGCCGCGCTACCGCCACCCGCCGCTCGCCCTGCAGCAATCGATCACGCGCATGCCAGGCGTCTCCAGCCTGCAGATCACCTTCCACGAGGACCTGCCTGCCGACCGTCACGCCATGCCGCCCGGCGGCTTTCGCGTCGCCATCGTCAATTGCCGGGATCATGCCGCGGGCAACGCCGCGCGTGAGCGGCTGCGAGCACACTTCGCGGCAATGCCCGCCTAAAGGTTCTTCCGCAGAAGGCCGGCAAACAGGCTGATCACGAACAGGACCAGCGCGATCACGAACAGGATCTGCGCCATGCCGGTGGCGGTCGAGGCGATTCCGCCGAAGCCGAAGACGGCGGCCACCAGCGCGATCACGAGAAACATCACCGCCCAGTACAACATGACTCTCTCCATTGATTGCTCGCTTTAGAGGCTGCTGGGTCAACGTGCCCGCAACCCAGCAGGTTCCGGGACGTTTGATCTGGCAGGACATCCCGCATAGCCAATGGAGGCGTCATGGAACGCGAACTCACACCGGTCGAGGCGCGCGGCGGCGTCGTCAGCGGCCGCATCATCACCCTCCTGATCGTCTCGACGACGGCCGCGATCGTGGCACTCGGCCTCGCCTGGTTCCTCGTCTTTTCACGGACGTAGGAGTCCAATCGGGCTAAAATGCCCGGCATGAAATCGCTCTTGCTCGGCTATCTCGCGGCGCTCGCGACGCTGGCGATCCTCGATGCGCTGTGGCTGGGCGTGGTCAGCCGCGAGTTCTACAAGGCGCGCCTGGGCCAGCTCCTGCTCGACCAGCCTCTGTGGTGGGCAGCGATCCTCTTCTACTTGATCCACGCCGCGGGCATTGCCGTGTTCGCGGTGCCACCCGCCGTGGCGGCCGGCACCTGGACTGCGGCGGCGCTCTACGGCGCGCTGTTCGGCTTCTGCGTCTACGCAGCCTACGACCTCACCAACCTCGCCACGCTGCGCGGCTGGCCGATGGCCGTCAGCCTGGTCGACCTCGCCTGGGGTGCCGCCGTGACGGCAGCGGCCACCCTCGTTGCCTTCCTCGTCGTGCGGGCCGTTCAGGCGCCCTGACGGCGGGTATCGTCGTATTCCGGATGACGGCGCACGAACGCAACCACGAAGCTGCAGGCCGGGACGATCTTGAAGCCGCGCTTGCGGGTATCGTCCAGCGCGGCGCGCACGATCTCTGCGCCGATCCCCTTGCCCTCGTCCGCCGGTGGCACCTCGGTGTGGACGAAGACCAGGCTGTCGCCTTGCCGACGATAGACCGCGATCGCCGTCCCGTGCTCGGTATCGAGCTCGTAGCGGCCTTGCGCCTCGTTGTGCCGCACTGTCGCCATCAGCGATCGACCTCCCAGAACATCGGATACGACGACTGGATCATTCCCTTGAGGTCGCTGCGATAGCCCGCCGCGATGCTGAACTGGCCCCACATCACCGATGGCGTCAGTTCATAGGAGACCACCTGGATCTCGGCGGCAATCCGCTTGCGGTCCTCGAGGGTGGCGGCCTGGGTAAAGTCCTTCAGCAGCTTGGGAATGCGCTCGTCGCACGACCAGCCGGGGAAATCGTTGCAGGTCGCGGCGACATAGAAGTGCGTGAGCGGCGAGAACATGTCCGTGCCGTTGGAGTAGACCGGGAACATCGACCAGCCGTCCTTCTTGGCGCGGCGGGCGAGAA